>JAMCPX010000018.1:0-34569 GCA_023382265.1 Deltaproteobacteria bacterium
ACCCCATAACCTGCCTCCTTTATCAAAGGCAGACTATAATATCCATCTCTGAAGCTGTATCTTTCGGTTAGATTTTTACATGACAAGATGATACCCTCCATGGTTAGATTTTACATGACTCGATTCGATGATTGACTATTTTTTATATTTTAGTATGATACGAATTGATCCGCTTGGATCCTTATTATATGGACCGAGACGGTAGAGTAGGAAAATGTAAAAAGCTCCAACCGTTTCGGCTGGAGCTTTTTTATGGATAGAAAAAAGATAACTATACAAAATTTGGCAAGCATGTATGAAGCAGGCGATAAGATCAGCATGATCACGGCGTATGATTATCCATCAGCTGTTATTGCGGATGAAGCGGGTATTGATGTCATACTTGTAGGCGATTCTCTTGGAATGGTCATCAACGGTTATAAAAACACACTCCCTGTTACTCTGGATGAAATCATATATCATACAAAGGCGGTTGTGCGTGCATGCAGGTACAGCTTCGTTGTGGCTGATATGCCTTTCCTTTCTTATCAAACGGGCATTAGGGATGCCATCTTCAACGCAGGCAGACTTATAAAAGAAGGTGGCGCAGAAGCTGTTAAGATTGAAGGCGGGAACAATATACAAGGTACAATAAAGTCAATTGTGGATATTGATATACCTGTTATGGGCCACATAGGGCTTACACCCCAATCCATACATCGTATGGGAGGTTATAAAGTGCAGGGCAGGGATGAAGTAAGCCGTAAATTACTTATTGAGGATGCCGTTGCAATTCAGGATGCAGGCGCATTTTCTGTTGTTTTTGAAGGAATGCCGTCCGCACTTGCAAAAGAGATCACACCAAGGCTCCATATCCCTGCAATTGGTATCGGTGCAGGCATAGATGTGAATGGCCAGGTGCTGGTATTTCACGATATACTCGGGTTAAGCAGCGGTAAACAACCAACTTTCGTAAAACAGTACGCAAACCTTAAAGAAATAGCCGTTGATGCAATAAAGACGTATATAAAAGAAGTAAAGGATGGTGTGTTCCCAGGATTGGAAAACACTTACAAATAATATATGCGAACCATAACACATGTAAAAGAAATGCAGAGGTTCTCAATTGACCAAAGGATGGAGGGTAAGAAGATCGTCCTTGTCCCTACAATGGGATATTTGCATGACGGGCATCTAAGCCTTCTTAAAAAGGGAAGGGCAATGGGGGATATACTCGTTATGAGCCTCTTTGTAAATCCATTGCAGTTTGCCCTCGGGGAGGATCTTAATAGATATCCGAGAGATTTTAACAGAGATGAAAATCTTGCCGAACAGGCCCAAACCGATGTAGTTTTTTGTCCATCCGGCAGCGAAATGTATACGGATGATTTTAAAACAGAAGTGGTAATTAAAGATCTATCGAATATCCTTTGCGGTAAAACAAGGCCGGGACATTTTAAAGGTGTTGCAACAGTTGTTTTGAAATTGTTCAACATAGTTATGCCTCATGTTGCTTTGTTCGGTGAAAAAGATTTTCAGCAGCTTGTTATCATAAAGCGTATGATAGAAGACCTCAATGTTTCTGTTGATATTATAGGAATGCCCATCGTCAGGGAGCCGGATGGACTTGCAATGAGTTCGAGGAATGTTTATCTATCCGGGACAGAAAGAAAAAATGCGCTTTCTATATCAAGAGGGTTATACAAGTCACTTGATGCCTATAAAGAAGGTATGAGGGACAAAGCACAGCTAATAAGTATTGTAAGAAAAGAAATAGCAGATGCGGGATTGAAAGAGGACTATATAGAGATAATTGATGAGAAGACACTTGAACCGGTCCCTGACGAACTGAATAGTGGAAGGATAGTCGCAGCTGTTTATGCAGGCAATACAAGGCTGATAGATAATATGAGTTTAAAAAATGTAAATAGGTAAAACGTAAATTGGAGGTAAAATGGAAAGAACAATGTTAAAATCAAAAATCCACAGGGCTTTTGTTACAGAGGCTGATCTGAGTTATGAGGGCAGTATTACAATTGATGAAGAATTAATGGAACTTGCTGACTTAAAAGAGTACGAACTCGTAAAGATATGGGATGTAAGTAATGGTAACAGACTTGAGACTTACACGATAAAAGGTGAAAAGGGCACGGGGATCATCTGTATAAACGGTGCTGCAGCGCATCTTATACGAAAAGGAGATACGGTTATAATTGCGAGTTTTGTTAACATGCCAGAGTCAGACATACCTGCTGATTATGCCCCGAGGGTTCTTTATATGGAAGGAAGAAATATAATAAAATCTACAAAAAATATACCGGCGGTATCTGTTGCATAACCAAAACTGCAATAAGGATTATCCTTATCGGGAGCATAAGACAGCAAATTTCTTATGAAGGAAGAGAACGGCTATGAACATTTAATAAAACAAGACCTTGGTTCACTTGGATTTTTGAGTGACGTTGTTTATCATGATTCAATAGATTCTACAAATAAAGAAGCGCTCAGACTTGCACAGCAAGGCAGCCTGGAATGGACTGTTGTAATCGCGGATCATCAAACGAGAGGACGCGGCAGACAGGGCAGGGTATGGTATTCCCCTTTCAATGTTAACATATACACATCATTTATTTTGAGACCATGCTTACCGGTTGAACATCTGCCCGCCATAAGTTTGCTTGCGGGTATGGTTGTTGCAATGGTGATAGAATATTTCACAGGCATGAATGTTGAGGTAAAATGGCCCAATGATGTGCTTGTCCATAATAAGAAAATAAGCGGAATACTGCTCGAACTCGGTGTTGATAAAGAGAATGAAACCTTTGTTGTTGTTGGTATCGGAATAAATGTGAATTCGGATATTGCGTCCTATCCGGATGATGTAGCGGGTATTGCATTATCAATGAACTCCTTGACAGGCATAACCTATAATAGAACAGAGATTTTAAAGTATCTTTACCGGATATTCAATAAGTGGTATCAGGTATATGTGAGGGATAACGGGTTTAAAGGGATAAAGGATACATTTATGAGGAGATTCAAAATGGCTGATGAAATCGTGTACATAGTTGATGGTAAAGACAGAATGAGCGGCTTGATTAAAGACATAGATGATTACGGCGGATTAATGATAATGGACAAAAACAACAAAGTGAATACGATCAAAACCGGAGATGTGCATTTAATAAGAACTATCGTATAAATAAAATTATGCTGCTGACCATAGATGTAGGGAATACAAATATTGTTTTCGGAGTATTCGACGGTGATAGGCTTATAACTCACTGGAGAGTTGTTACGGCTAAAGATAGGACATCCGATGAGTACAGATTGTTAATCAAAGAGTTGTTTGCACTGGATGGCCTTGATGTATCTGTCATACATAGTGTTATCATTGCGAGCGTAGTTCCGCCCGTTATTACTCCGCTTGAAAAGGCATGCATGGAGTTGTATGGACAAAAAACACTCGTTGTTACACCTGGTATTAAAACAGGAATAAGTATACAGTATGACAACCCAAAAGAAGTCGGAGCCGATAGAATAGCCAATGCTGTTGCCGGTTATTACAAATATAAAAAGGGCCTTATAGTAGTAGATTTTGGGACTGCAACTACCTTTGATTGTGTAAGCAATGATGGTAAATATATAGGAGGTGTTATTGCACCAGGTATCGGTATTTCACTTGAAGCATTATTTACGCATGCCTCAAAACTCCCAAGGGTTGAAATCCTCAAACCTGCAAAGGTTATAGGATCTAATACAGTTCATAGTATGCAGTCGGGTATTTTTTATGGGTATGTGTCTCTTGTAGACGGACTTATTAAGCTTATAACAAAGGATATGATGAACGATGGGCAGCCGGAGATTATAGCAACAGGAGGTCTTGCACCTCTCATTGCGAGTGAGTCACATTTTATCAAAGATGTTGATGAGTTCTTGACTTTAAAAGGGTTAAAGGTAATATATGAGAAGAATATTATAAAAAGATAATCAAAGGGGTTTATGGTTCCTTTAAATCCAGAAGAACTATTTGAACAGGCTTTAACCCTTATGAAAAAAGGGCAATATCCAAAAGCACTTGAAATACTGAAAAATCTTGTAGAGAATACGGATTCTTCTATATATGAAATCAAACCTGCTTATCTCTCTTATTATGGTTATCTTACAGGTATCGTGCATCATGATTATAAAAAGGCAATTTCCATGTGTAATGATGCAATAAGTAAAGAATTTTTCCATCCTGATTTTTATTTGAACCTTGGCAAACTATACCTTATTACGGGAAATAAATCTATGGCTATTAAAACCTTTTACAAAGGTTTAAAAATAGATAAAACACACGAAGCTCTTTTGGCTCTGATAAAAGAGCTTGGCGTAAGAAAAAAGCCCCTATTCACTTTCCTTCATAGAGAGAATCTTCTTAACAAGATTACAGGTAGAATTAGAAATCTTATACTAAAAAGTAGAGGGAGGACAAATGGCTGATAATAAGGTGGAAACCAGAAATATCGCGATTGTCGGTTTTGGTGGAAGCGGTAAAACGCAGCTTGCCGATACTATACTTTTTAATGCCAGGGTTGTTCCAACTATAGGTAAGGTTATCGATAAAACATCTAATATGGTCCTTGAGGAAGAGGAATTTATGCATCTCACAACCATAACTTCTTCGGTTGCAACGATTGATATGAATGGTATGAGATTCAATATAATAGATACACCGAGTCAGGACGGCTTTATAGGGGATACAATAAACGCAATGATTGCTGCTGATGGTGTGATTTTTGTAATGAGTGCACAAACCGATATAAAAAGAGAGGGCGAAGTTTTATTAAAATATGCAAAACTATTTAATCTGCCTGTAATATTTTTTATGAATAAGATGGATGTGGAAAATGCAGACTTTGAAAATGCACTCGAAGAATATGGTAATTATCTTGGCGTAAAGATAACACCTATTGCTGTTCCTATCGGTAACGGGAATACCTTCGAAGGCGTATTAGATCTGATTGACAAGAAGTCGTACACATATACCAGAGATGGAGCGGGCAAGACTAAACAGATTACGGATAAACCTCAGGATAGTGATGCATACGAAAAGATGCTTATAGAAGCTGTAGCAGAGAGCGATGATAATCTGCTGGAAAAATATCTTAATGGTGTAAACATAACTCTCGAAGAAATGCGTATCTCAATGAGGCATGCTGTTTTAACAAGAAGCCTGTTTCCTGTAATTCCCGGTTCTTCATTACTTAACATGGGTATCAATAAACTGATAGAATTTTGTTCTATGTTATTGCCGTTTCACAATGAGCTAAACCAAACGGTTGTAATTAAATCTTCGGATGGTTCAAAAACAGCAGAAGTTAAAAAGACAGAATCAGAAAAACCTGTGGTATACATTTTTAAAACATCCGTAGACCCGTTTGCCGGGAAATTAAGCTTCGGAAGGGTTTTGTCGGGCACAATTCATTCGGATACAACTCTTTATAATGCAGCAGGAGGAATTGAGGAAAAGGTCAGTCACTTATACACGCTGACCGGTAAAAAGAACAAACTTGTTGATTCAGCTCAAGCCGGAGATATTGTGGCGTTTTCAAAACTGTATGCAACAAAAACAGGCGATACTCTTAAAGGTGTTAAGGATGATCTGTTCATACCTCATGCTTATGTTCCAAAAAAGTTAGCATCTTACTCTGTAAAGCCGAAGGGTAAAAGTGATGAAGACAAGATTGTACAGACGCTTAATAAAATTATAGAGGAAGATCCCTCATTGTCTTTACGCAGAGAATCACAGTTTAAAGAGCTGATCATAGAAGGGACAACAAAAGAACAGATAGAAATAGCAATCCATAAGGCTAAGAGGAAGTACGGCGTGGAACTTGAGCTCGTATTACCTCAGATACCTTACAGAGAAACGATAAAAGTAAAAGCAGAGGCGCAGGGTAAATATAAAAAACAGTCGGGTGGAAGGGGACAGTACGGAGACGTGTGGTTAAGGCTTGAGCCATTACAGAGGGGTAAGGGGATAGAATTCGTTGATAGTGTGGTAGGTGGATCTGTACCAAGACAGTATATCCCCGCTGTTGAAAAGGGTTTAAGAGAGGCCGCACAAGATGGATTTCTTGCAGGATATCCCATGGTTGATTTGAAAGCAACCTTATATTACGGATCATATCATGTAGTTGACTCATCAGAAATGGCTTTCAAAATAGCTGCATCACTTGCATTCAAAAAATGTATTGAGAATGCATCCCCTATCATATTAGAACCGGTTATGTTAATCGAAGTAAATGTACCCGAAGAGTTTACAGGTGAAGTTATTGGTGAACTCAATGCAAAACGGGCAAAGATCCTCGGTATGGATACCACGGAAGACAAAAAACAGATAGTAAAGGCCCATGTACCTCTCGTAGAGGTCCAATCTTACGGGACCGAGCTGAGAGCCATAACTAAAGGCATGGGAACATTTGATTTGCAGTTTTTAGGCTATATGGAAGTACCTACTCACTTGTTAGAGAAGCTTATAAATAATGATAAAGAGGTTAAGGTATAATTATGGATGAAAAGCATAAAAAAACGGCAAAAAAGACGATAGCGGATGAGCTTCTTGAAGATGATTTTTTTAAGCCGCCGTTAGAAGAAGTTGTCGAGGAACCTGTTCAGGAAAACAAGGAAAAACAAACGAAAGCAGAAGAAGAGAGCTTATTGTTTGATGAATTCCTTAAATCTCCTGAAGAGGCAATGAGCGATGTACACGGAATTACTACCTCTGCTAAGTATGCTGCTATAGATGAAACAGAAGTTAAAGCATATCAACCTCAATCAGGGACTAAAAGTACCCAGCCATTTGCTGTGGCTACAGTTGAAAAAACTGGTTCAAGTATGGCTAAGATCGCCATCATAACATTAGGAATTGTCGTACTGTTACTCAGCAGTGGAGTTATATATCTATATCTTAATAGCTCGGCAAATCAACATGTTCCAAGCCAGAATGAAGTAGAAGGTTCACAGAAAGTTGTTATTAATCATCCGTCAATGAATGAGAATAAACAGCAGCAGGCAGCAGGGCAAACGAGCAATATAAATCCTCAACAGCAGGTTACCGGGCATCCAAGTAACATTTCCGATAATAATATAAAAGAACCCCAGCCACAGCAGCCCAAACAGGCAGAAGTGGCTGAGAATGTTCCATCAACAGCACCTGCAACACCGCCTAATCCTTCTTTACAACAGTCAGCGCAAAATTTTGTGGTAATGCTTGATACGGTCAGATCTAAGGCAGATTTAGCTGTAATTAAACGTATAGCACATACCACAAATACGGGGTTAAAGATTGGATCTACAGAAAACAAAACTGCAACAACGATATATGCGCTTTATGTAAAAACTCTTTATCCATCAGATGGTGAAGCAACGGCAGACAATCTCAAACTTATGATGGCAGGCATACAGAATGCGGCTATAGTTAAGGCGGACGGCGGTTATAGAATATTTATCGGTAAATATCCTACAAGAGCAAAAGCATTGACGAATGCCAAGGGTATAAAAAATGCAGGGTTAAATGAACTGATTAAAGAAATAAGAAACATAACCGTAACATATAATATAAATGTAAAAGGTTTTAAATCTAATAAAGAGGCAAAAACATTTATTACAAGGGTTAGACGGTTTGCTTTAAGATCAACCATAAAAAAAGAACAATAAGATGTTCGAAAACCTATCCGAAAGCGCAAAACTATATTTAAAAGAGGGACTGTCTCCCAAACTTGTTAAGGGTGTTGTAAAAGGGCTTATCCCACTTGAACCAAAAGAACTGATCATTGTTATAGCATACCATTATAAAAGAGGCGATGATCACATAAAAGAAGATGCCGTTAGTACGCTAAAATCAATACCGCAGAATGTTATAGAAGGGCTTATAGCCGAGAATGTGCCCGATTTTGTGCTTGGGTTTATTGCACATAATTACCCGTTAACACATCACGATCTATATCTGCTGGCAATAAATAAAAATTTATCCGATGAACTGTTTATAGAACTCGCCAATAAAGATGACCCGAGTTTACTTGAACTCCTTGCCAAGAACCAGGTAAGGATTTTAAAGAACGATAACATACTTGATGTGCTTATAAATAATCCACATCTTCCCAAGGTTTCAAGAGATCAACTGGTGGAGTTTTTTGCCGGACTTGCATACAGGGAACTCAAAAATAAAAATATCAAAATAGAACAGGAATCTTTTTTACCATCCGAAAAAAAAGAAGATCTGCCGTCACAGATCAATAAATCCGAGCTGCCTTCTTCTCTTGCAGGTTTACCGGAGGATATACGTGCCGGGTTACCCGCAGATTTTGGTTTACCTGCGGATCTAATAAGAAACCTCCCTACAGACTTTATGATGCATGAGTTACCATCCGACCTTATTACGGAACAGGATACAGAGCATCAGGAAGAAACAGCAACTGATGCTAAAAGTGTGACGCTCTATCAGAAAGTTCAACAGATGAATGTATCACAAAAAATAAAGCTGGCGTTGCTCGGCAATAAAGAGGTGAGAAACATACTTATCAAGGATTCCAATAGAATCGTTGTAGAGAGTGTTATTAAAAGTCCCCGTATAACGGATGGGGAAGTTATAAGTATTGTAAACTCACGAAGTATAAGTGAGGATGTTTTGAGGCTGATCTCGGGTAACAAAGAATGGTTAAAAAATTATAGAGTGAGACAGGCACTTGTTTCCAATCCAAAAACCCCGATCACTCTTGCACTTAAATTACTTGATACTTTAAACAAACAGGACTTAAAGAACTTAAGCAGCAGTAAAAATGTTTCATCCACTGTTGCAGTTACAGCAAAAAAACGATTAGGGGAGAATAAATAGATGGCATTGCTGAACACTAATAAGAAAGAGATCAATGCAAAGATAGTTTATTACGGACCTGGTTTGTCAGGCAAGACCACCAACATTCAATATATTTATAAAAAGTTAAAACCGGAGCATAAGGGGAAACTTATGACGCTTGCCACACAAACGGATAGAACTTTGTTTTTTGATTTTTTACCCGTTGAGCTTGGTGAGATAAAGGGCTTAAAAATAAGATTTCAATTATACACAGTTCCCGGACAGGTTTTTTATAATGCAACAAGAAGATTGGTTCTTAAAAATGTTGATGGAATTGTATTTGTAGCTGCATCGGAAAAAGACAAGCTCTATGACAACATAGAGAGTTTCAAGAATCTTGAAGAGAACATTCAGCATTATGGCAGATCATTGTCAAATATACCGTTTGTTATGCAATACAATAAAAGGGACTTACCTGGAATTCTTGCTGTCTCTGAGCTTCAGGATAAAATAAACAAATATAAATCGCCGTACTTTGAAGCTTCAGCAAATAATGGCACTGGTATTCTTCAAACTTTAACAGCTATAACCAAACTTGTTATTCACCGATTGAAAACTCAAACGCCTGTAGAACAAGCAGGTAAGGTATCTACTTCGGAAACGAAAGAGATACGGATAGAGCAAGCAGGAGAAAGTGTGAATAATGCTACAGAATCTTTTAGAACAGAGGCACAACCTGAAAAGGAACAGGTGTTGAGTATGGATAATACGAAACAGGTAATGGAGCAAAGAACACAACCAAAAGCAAGAAAGACTCTAAACATCATTGAACTGGGAAAACCTGAAATTGTCGGGACTAACACGATAATAATTCCGGTTGTAGCGGCTGACGATAATAATAACCAGTACGAGCTTAAAATAACATTAAAGCTTTAATCGTGTGGACGTAGCCCAAACTTAAATGAATGAACAGATTGTTACAGTCAACAGGGCTGCTTCTCACAATTATGAGCTTTATGAACGGTACGAAGCAGGGATAGCCTTAAAAGGGTACGAGGTAAAATCAATCAGGCAGGGCTCTATTAATATAAGGGATGGTTATGTTATAATAAAAAATAACGAAGTATTCCTCGTAGGCGCTCATATTTCACCATACTCTCATTTAACGTCGGAAAGGTATGATCCCTTAAGAACTCGCAAACTGCTGCTTAAAAGATCGGAGATTGATAAACTTACTGTTAAAGTAAAAGAAAAGGGCTTTACTTTAATCCCAACGCGTGTATATTTTAAGAAGAGAATAGCAAAACTTGAGTTTGCCGTTGCAAAGGGCAAAAAGCTCTTTGATAAAAGGGAGCAAATAAAAAAGAGAGAAGTGGAGAAGCAGATAAGACGCAGTTTCAAGTAGGGGGCGCACGGTTTCGACACGGCTAAGATAACCTCATGGTGCATGGCGAGGTCCCATCTACTCGTTAAAAGGATGGAAAAAATAGTCGCAAACGACTACGCACTCGCTGCTTAATTAAAAGCAGCTGAGTTAAAACAGCTACCTTGCGTGTTGTTTTAACAATAAATTTTAAAGCAAGGCAATTTCAGGGTTTTATTCTATTTACCCTGAGATTGACCAATAAATAGAATAGCCGTTCAATTCTTGTCTGTGAGAAGAGAATGGCGAATGTTTCAATGCAGACTAAACATGTAGTGCCAGAGGTGAAAACGGTTGTGGACGCGGGTTCAACTCCCGCCGCCTCCATTATTTATAAGGTTCTGATTTATAAGGCTGGTTGGTTACAAACCCGCATGAATAATGGATTCTGAGCCATTTTATCTATTAACAACCTTTCCATCTATTCCAGCGTTTATCAACTATTACAGCCAAAAAACAGCCACACCTAAAATAGCTGTAAGTTATATATGGCTACGGATAGTTGATCTAAGGGTAACACCATGGGTTAGTTAGTGGAACCGATAGGAATTGGATCCCCGGAATATTATTAGCATCATTGCCATCAAGCTTATCAAAATAAGCAAAGGGGCAATTACATAATACTGGGATGGGAAATCGAAGATAATTATATGCCTATGGAGACGGCACAGGAATAAAGAGTTAATTAAGATTTAATTAATAATTGTCAAGGGATGGCAATGGAAACAGGTAATTAGGACCTAATGAATAGCAGAGGATGGCAATGGATAATAGAGATTAATTAAGCTCTAACAATTTAACGATGCCGATATTGTAGGCAGCGTGATAGTGGAGATGATGATCTGAAGGCCTAATAAAATGGGCGAAATAGATATGATCTATGTAACTTATAAACTAACTTAAATTTGAGATATATGGAATTAAAGAATATCTCTACAGATTTTATTATAATATGTTTATAGTGAGAGATATATATAATTGTATGCCCTTGGAATGAGGCATTTGGATCATCGTGATGTTTAAGAAGATCCGCAATTAATTTCCCAGAAAAGTTCAAAAATAATTCCAGAATAAAGAAATATAGGGCTGAAATGTTATGGGAAAATTGAAATGGGGTGCCAAATGACATTGAAATATGCAGGCTATGGATAGTAAAAACACTATGTATCTTAGGTGAATCGCTGGTTTGAGCGAATGAACAAATTCCCATATTGCATTTTTCGGGTGAATATAAAACCCCAAAATCCTCCCCCCTGACATGAAAGTTTTCTTTTAAAATAAATTTTGTACATAAAAGTTGGCATGATGTTTGCTTTATTTTTAAAATAAGTGGTAATTTTGTTCATATTTATAATATCACTTATATTACAGAAAGAAATCTATAGATAATGATGGCACGATTATTTTTAATATTAATAATGGTAACAGCACTACCCGTATTAAGCCTCGCTAATAGAGGAAAAGACTGCACAACTTCAAAGTGTCATACAGGCATTTTATCAGGCTCTTTTAAACATCCCGCACTTGACAGCATGGGATGCATAGACTGTCATGCGCCAGCAAAAGGTAGTCATAAATTTACATTATCTGCCTCTGTTCCTGATCTATGCTATACATGTCATGATAAAAAGAATACAAAAAAAGATGTGCATCCACCTGTTACGCAGGGCAAATGTGTGACATGTCATAATCCTCATTCTGAAAATAACAAATATTTATTGAGAACAAAAGGCATGATAAGAGGTCCGGTTTTCCTCCAGAAACAAGGCAACAAAGACATCTACATTGTTCAACCTATCAATAACATAGCAGGACTATGTTTATCATGTCATAAGGATATAATAAAAAAAACTTATGTACATGATGCTGTAAAACTTGGCAGGTGTCTTACATGTCATCATGCCCATGAATCAGACCATGACCATCTTTTAAGAAAACCATCTCCTGTAAGCAACACGTGTTTTATCTGTCATGAAGATGATCTAACAGGAAGAAAGGTCATACATCCTGCTGTTGCAGGTGGTGAATGCACAAACTGTCATAACCCACACGCCTCTGATAATCCTTATATGCTTGCTGCGAAAGGCAAAGAACTGTGCTATATGTGTCATGAACCAAAAGACAAAGATAAGGTTGTGCATCCTGCTTTAGAAAAATATGGCTGTATAGCATGCCATGATCCACATGGTTCAAATAATGATTTTATGTTGAAGAAGCCTATAAATGAGCTGTGTGCAACATGTCATAAACAACAGACCGATGGCTTTCATATCTTTACAACGCCTCAAAACAAGCCCCATCCTGTATCAGGTGTATATGATATGAAGGAACTGAAAGGCAAACCGCTTACCTGTGTAAGCTGTCATAATCCGCATTCATCTAATTACCCTTATATGTGGTATGCTGGCAAAACTAAACTTGATATGTGTAAAAGATGTCATGGCAAAGCATCAAACTGGTAAAGGATTGTAATGAAAAAAATTTTACTACTTTTATTTTTTATATTTACAGGTTGTGCTGGCGCAAAGATAAAGCCGGCAAAGATCGTATGGCCACTGCCCCCCAATGAACCACATATAGAATATATTGAAGCACTTCATGGACGATACGATTTTCCTCAAAGTGCATGGCAGAGGTTTCTGAACTTTTTACTTGGTCCTAAACAAGAACCCTCACTCGTTCAGCCTATGGGGATTGCAATCAGTGATGATGCACAGCGTGTTTATGTAACAGATTATCAGCTTGGTGCTGTGTTTGTGTTTGATCTTAAAGAAAAAAAAGTAAGATATATCGGCATAGACCAAAGGTATCATCTTGTAAATCCGTTTGGTATAGTACTGGATAAAGATGAAAATGTCTATGTTACTGATTCTTCTTTAAAGCTTGTAAGGGTGTTTGATAAACATGGTAAGTTTATCAAAGATATAGGTGTTAATATGTTTCTTAGACCAACTGGTCTTGCAGTGAATTTAAAAAAGGATCTACTCTATGTAGCAGATACAGCATTCAATGAGGCAAATGGACATGATGTCAAAGTATTTACCTTCCTGGGGAAATATGTAAAAACCATAGGTAAAAGAGGCACGGGTGATGGTGAGTTCAATTTTCCAACATACCTTGCTGTTAATGCTAATGGAGACCTGTATGTAAGCGATACAATGAACTTTCGTATACAATGGTTCAGTACAAAAGGGAAGTTTCTTGGTAAATTTGGTGTTGAGGGTGATGCCCCGGGTACATTTGATAGGATAAAAGGCATTGCCTTTGACAATCGTGGGAATATCTACGTTGCTGATTCTGACTTCCATGCTATTCAGATGTTCACAAAGGACTGGAAACCATTAATGTATTTTGGCGGACCTGGCATAGGATCAGGACAACTTATTATACCAACAGCTATTGCCATTGATAAAAACAACCGTATCTATGTTGCTGATAGCTATAGCTACAGGGTTAATGTGTATCAACTGATCAATAGGAATAACTAATGATTTTCAATATACAATTGAGTGAAAACCCCCCAATTGGGGTGGTGTTTGAGTGAAAACACCCAACTTATACCAACAGCTATTGCCATTGATAAAAACAACCGTATCTATGTTGCTGATAGCTATAGCTACATGGTTAATGTGTGTCAACTGGTCAATGGGAATAACTATTGATTTTCAGTATACAATTAAGTGAAAGCACTCAACAGACATGTGTGAGCCGTCTTCTTATTGCATTTTTGGTTAACCAAACTGGCATGAATCCTGTTACAAGTAATGATAAAAAGGAGGTGAAAACAATGAAAAAACTCAGTTTTGCAGTGTTAATGTTAGCCATAGCTGGGCTAACTGTAACAGCAAATGCGGCTATTACTACAACCAAGCATAATCTTTCAGCCAGCTCTACAAATTACACAAGATCACAGGCAACAACAGCAGGTGGTACAAGTCAGATATGCGTGTTCTGTCATACTCCGCACCATGCACTTGATCAAAGGTTTATATGGAACCATGCTGCGTCAAGCAATACAACATGGACATGGGGTACAGGGAGTGCAACAGGGACATCAGCTGGAACAGTGCTGCCAACAAATCCGGCAAACCTGCCATCATTCAAATGCATTTCGTGTCATGATGGTTCGGTTGCAATAGGACAGGTAAATGAGGTATTTAACGAATCAACAGGTGTTGTAAATTCAAGCTACTCTATACCTATGCAGGGCGATGTGAACGCGGCATACCAGTTGACAAATTCAACCTATGAAGTTGGTGTTGGTGGAAACATGAATGGTAATCACCCCATTGGTATCCCGTATCCTGGACAGTCACCATACAATGGCATCAGCTCAGGTGCTGGTATAATTATTTCTCAATTCCAGGCAAGTCCTACAAATGTGGAGCTCTTCCAGGATCCCAACGGTGGTACAGGTAAGGGAGTTGAATGTGGAAGCTGCCATGCTGTTCACGGCTCAATAAATCCTATGTTATTAAGGGATGCAATAACAAGCAGTCAGCTCTGTCTCGATTGTCACATAAAATAAAACTGCTTTTTCATAGGGGCGTAAGCCCCCTTTTTTTATGATTAAATATAATATAAGGGTATAAATGTGAGAATGAGAAAAGAGTAAAAAACGTAATGGCTCAGTTAATTGGGAATAGCATTGAAAAAGCAAACTACCCGTAACCGAGGAATTACAAAAAAACGATATACTGCAATGAAAGTGATGCAAAGATATATACTAATAATCGTATATCTATTGTTTTTACCAATAAGTGTATATGCACACAAGTATTATATAGGAGGGCAGGCAAGTTTAAGGTATGAGGACTACCTTGCTGATTATAATAATACCTCTAGCTATACAAGAGGGTTTGGTGGTGTATTAGGACTTAACTTCGCAACTTATATATACGATCCAAGACTAGCTGTATTTTCTTCTGGCCTTAATATTGATGATATAGATTACACAACAACTGGAGGAGGATTAAGAAGATATACAACAGGTTATGTATTAAACCTTACCTTCCTGCCGGATAGCTCTCCATTGCTCTTCTATATAAGAGACATATATAATGAGCAGGACACAGGTATAGGTTACCTTCTCAGAATGCGGACCTTTTCTTACGGTCTAAACTGGGCTATTGCTGTAAACTCTCTTCCAAGATTAAATATTATTCTTGATAAAACACGCAATGAAATATCCGGCATTCCTTACATATTCAAGCAGGACAGAACAACTTCTGTTGTATCGTTCTCACAGGCGAACAGGGATAATATATTAACAGGTCAATATCAGTATATTAGCCAGAATGATCTTATCACTAACAGCAATTATACTACAAAGGGGCTTAGTATTAATGATAATAAAACCTTTAACAAGACATTACACCTTTATACAGGATTAAACACCTATAATTTTACATTTGCATATCCGTCACAAACAACAATTTCAACAGATCAACTCAATGTTTATACAAACCTTGTAAGCACCCCTGACTGGAGAATAACAACCAACTATTTTGCCAACTATAGTACGAATGCCTACAGTAAAGGCAGTTCTCAGGGCACACAGGCAGGCTACAACCTTTATTATCGTGCAACAAATACCATAAGTTTTTTAAACGGTATTTATGTAATAGATTCAAGAAGCTCCGGTGATGCAGGCACCAGCTCAATGGACACAGAATTTATGCAAGGAGGCATTACCTATTTAAAGCCATGGGATCACTACTATATGAATGCAGGGTATAATATTGGGGTTGCAATGATACAGAATCCACCTGTTGGTCAGGGGCTGGCGCATACTCATTATTTTGACGGTGGTATAGGCACAAAAGATTTTAAATTCTTTAATGTGTACAATGACCTGAATTATATGATCACAAAATACACACAGGGTTCAGGTAATAATCTTGATGACTTCCGCTATCTTGCACAACTATATAGTGCTTATTTTAAACCTGCTTATCTTCAATCCAATTTTACATATGAAAGGGTATTTCAAAGCGGTTTCTATAACCAGTACCCTTTCTACAATCGTATGCTTAATCTTATATTTTCTCTGCCTGTATCATACGTTGGTTTATTCTCGCTCACAGGAGGGATTCTCAACAATTCCACCCCTCAGGCATGGTACAGGAATCAATATGTTTCGACAACACTTGGCATAACATCCATTCAGAATACCGCTGCAAATATAGTTTTTCAGTATGGATTTAATAGTGCATCATATTACCCATCATCTGAATATACGAGGTATGAGGTTTATGTAACACACTTCTACCGCATGCTGTTTATCAATATAAAAGGATACTTGATTAACCAGCACATACCAGGTGCCAACAGCAATGTTCATGGATTGATCATTCAACTTGGAAGAAACTTCGGGGGTTATATTGGTGAATAAGTATTTAAAACCTCTATTACTAATTATGTTTTTTTGGTGCTTAATAATACCCATTGTTAAGTGGGGATGGGAGTATGAGTGGATAAAGATCACATTTTCTGCTTTATCTGCTTTTATATTTTTTGGACTTGTCTCTATAATCCATCAGAATAAAATGCCTACAAAAATACCTGGTGTAATGCTGTTTACAGGGATAATAGGTATATGGATTGTTATTTCTATAATATCCTCAAAAGTACCTATAAAAGGGTTTGTTGAAATTATAAAAGTACTTGGTCCATTTTTTATGTATCCTGCTTTGATTATCCTTGCACCGGATGACAACGATATGGACCTACTTACAATTGCTATTGCTATCGGGGTCATAATAAGTGCATCAATAGGTTTTGTTCAGCTTACAGGTGTATATGGCTATATTCCCACTGATCAGTATGGCAGGATAAATCCAATATCTACCTTTGGGCTATCAAATTTTGGTGCTGAGTACATTGTCAGTGTCTTACCTTTGCTTATAAGTCAATTTATTTTCAGGAAAAAACTGTGGAACAGCATTGTCATTGGTATTGGGATAATAGGAGGCATACTGTATGTTATAATTTCACATTCAAGAGCTTCATGGATTGCTCTCATTATTTTAAGTCTTGTAAGCATTGGTATGTTTATTTCTGTAAGAAGGAAAAGGCAATTCAAAATAAATCTGTCCCCTTTATACATAACAGGTATAATGGTTGCAGGTACTTTTTTGCTCTCCTTGATATTCAGTCAGACAAGCAGTCTGATCAAACATTTCACATCTATATTCAATGTATATTATCCCGATAACATCGTAAGATTGCTTACATGGAAATCAATACTTGTATATCTTGCACCATCACATCCTGTTTTAGGCATTGGGTTTGGTGCATTTGATGCTGTATTCCCGTTATATGCTGATAAGACATTATCCCTGATGACATTTTCAAATCATGTTACTATGAACTATGCACATAACGAATACCTCAACATACTGTCAGAAACAGGCATCCCTGGATTCCTGATGTTTATTGGTTTACTCATGTATATACTATACGAATTTGTATACAGTATATCAAAGGCTAAAGGAAAAGATATACCTGTTCTTATTGGCGGGTTCCTCGGATTTATCAACCTGCTTATTATTGGCTTATTTTCATTCCCTCTTAGAATGCCTGCAACAGCCGTTTTATTCTGGATGTATGCTGGCATTGGTAGTTTATACTCTCATAGCACATTTAATGTGAAGCCTTATGTATGGAAGATCAGCAACTATGTACTAGTAGTTTTGAGCTTTTTAGTATTCATTGCTGCTTTTCATATAACCCTTGCCCAAAGGGCATACCTCTTTGCTAATACCCTATTCAAACAGAACCATACCCAAAGCTCTGCAATGATGGGTGAGATTGAAGATAAACTTTCTTATGCCATTACCCAGGCACCTTTTAATGAAAACTATTTTTTTGACAGGGCAATGATTAGAATTAACCGTGGTAACAGAATCGGTGCTTTAAAGGATCTGAAAGATACTATAAATCTATCCCCATACTATCTTCAGGCGCGGCGATGGCTTGGCATACTTTATTCAGATAAGGGTGATTATAGCAATGCAATGAAACAATTTAACATGGCATACAAGCTTGCTTATTTTTCTCCTACTGTTCAGGCGATTATCATGAACGATCAGACAGTGGTACTTATAAGAAAAGGCAATTACACCGCAGCACTTAATACTGTTAAAAAGACCCGGCTTCTTGATCCATACAATTATACATTGTTTGAATTACAAGGAGAAGCAAGTGAACATCTTGGCTTATATGATCAGTCACTGCAGGCATATAAACATGCGTTAGAGTTAAATCCTGAACAGAGAGATACGGCTGTTAATCTTGCATCACTCTATATACAGTTAAAGAAATATGATAAGGCTTTATCTCTATTGAAGGCTGTTAAACAACCTGATGCGTATGTGTACTACAACCTCGCATGTACTTATGCAAGGATGGGCAATCAACGTGAAGCATGGAGAAACATATCTATTGCAATAAAGATGAATAAAGCATTATATCCCAGTGCCTTAAATGATCCTGATCTCCGCGCCCTGCATATATTTTTAAAGAAACTGCCAGAGAGATTATTATGATATTGCGGAATATTGCCTTAAATTTATGCATATCAATTGTGCTTATCCTTTGTATTGCCGGGGCAGTATTTTCAGCGCCGTACAAGAATGGATTATCGGGTATGTTTGATGTACCTGATACGACTACATTAGGCAGCGGCGCATTTCTGTACAACGTATGGGCAGAGTACTATAAACAGGATAGGACAGATAACTTTAATGTTTCACCCGTTACTGTCTCATTTGGTATACTGGATAATCTGGAAGTTATGATTGGTGCTGTGCATTACAACAAGTATCAACTGCTTTATGAAAAAAACAGCATAGGTATGATTGTTGGCGCTAAATGGCGATATTTTCAAAACCCAGACCTCGCTACTTCTGTAATTGGCGACAACATTTCAGGACATCCTTCAGTAGATATACGAGAGGTTATTGAGAAACGCTTTAACAAGCTTAATCTCACCTTCAGTACCGGCTATCTGTCCGTGCTAAGAGCACTCATTTTAAGTGGTGGCATAATTTACAGGGCAGGAGAGCAATGGGATATACTCTTTGATACAGACAACTGGATCGTTAACAGCACTGTTTTCAAAAACAGATTTGAAGGCACAGCAGGTGCAAGGTACTATTTTGCTAATAGATCAACTGTTTTATCAGGCGGCATTGGTGGTGGTATGTCTTATACAGGAAAGGATGAGATGCATATTATCTTAGGACTTAGTGTATGCTCTTCCTCACAATCACTCAACAATGCTAAAATTGTTGAAGCAACCAAACCAACCTCTGAATCAGCCACACAACTCAATACGGTTAAACAGAAGACATTTGAATCACCAGTACCTGAGTTTAAGATGCGCATGCCTATCCAACCTGTTCCCGATGAAAATACGGGTAAAAAAAATGATTAAAAAGCGTTTTATTATATCGCTTTTTTTATTCGTAGTTTTAACAGGATGTGCACACACGCCGCAATTCAAAACTGTAAATATTGTTTGGCCTGAAAACAACCCGCGCATATCATTTGTCCGCTCTGTATACTCTGCAAATGATCTAGGTATCAGGCCCGGATGGATTTCACGGATATTCAGTTTTATCACAGGTGCAAATAGCCAGTACAGTATCCGGTTTTCTCCTTTTGCGATTGCTGCTTACAAAGGAATTATAGGTGTTACAGATATACAGGCATCAGATGTGAGGCTTTTTGATAAGGATAATAACAGCTTTACTATTATCAGTAAATGTGGCGCTTCATATTTTACCACACCAACAGGCATAGCAATAACAGAAAATAGAGTATATGTTGCGGATTCCTCTCAGAAAAGTGTATTTATAATAAGCAGGAGCGGCAGGTGTCTGGAAAGCATTACCAATAGTTTATTTATCAGACCCACTTCTGTTGCCATTGCAGGAAATGGAGATATATACATAGTAGATACAGGTATGAACATGGTTTTTGTATACGATAATAGAGATAAATTTAAATTTTCTTTCGGCTCGCATGGCGATAGAGCAGGTGAGTTTAATTTTCCAACAGCCATCACAATAAAAAATAACACAGTATTTATCATAGACAGCCTTAACTTCAGGATCCAGATATTTTCACTTAACGGTAAATTTATATCATCCTTTGGCAGACAGGGAGATGGAAGCGGTGATTTTGCCAGACCCAAAGGCATAGCAGTGGATTCGGATGGCATTATTTATATAAGTGATGCATTGTTTGATGTGGTTCAGATGTTTAGCGCTAAAGGGGATTATCTTATGACATTTGGAAGGCATGGAACAGATGGTGGAGAGTTATCAATGCCATCAGGCATAGTTGTTGAACACGGCCGCATTTATGTTGCAGATGAGTTAAACAACAGGATTGATATATTTAAAAGGATAGTTGATACGGAGAATGGAGCACCACATCAATAAACAAAGAGATACCTATGTTTCACTGTTTGTAAAGGGAGCGGCTGTAATTCTTTTACCTGCAATGTTATTACTGCTGAGCTGCAGTCTTGCGTATGCTGGAAGTGTTCTGAATACGCTGCATAATCTGTCTATATCAGGTCCCGGCCAGATAAAGTCCACAACAGAGAAACAGGTGTGTATATTCTGTCATACCCCACATGATGCTGAACCACATACGCCTCTTTGGAACAAAAAACTTAATACAGGTACAAATTACAACATATACTGGTCCAATAGCCTTGAATCAATGTCACCTGGTGGGAAACCTGTAACACCCGATGGGGCTTCAAAGCTGTGTCTGAGCTGCCATGATGGTACTATAGCCATTGGTCAGGTCAGGAGCAGGAGATCACCAATCCCCATGCAGAACAACATAACGACAATGCCATCAACATCAAAGGGGTATCTTGGAACAAACCTTTCTGGCAGTCATCCCATATCCTTTGTTGTAACACAAAAGATAATTACACAGAGCTATGTTACAGGTTCAAATCTTGCTAGCATGACAGAGATGAAAGATGATCCTGATGGAGTAAGGCTTGACCGCAATAATGAGGTTCAGTGTATATCATGCCACAATCCGCACCAGGATGATAATTTTTCTGCCTCTGGCGTGCATTTTCTAAGAAAATCAAATATTACGCAGGTTTGTATAACCTGTCATAAAATGTAATAGATGTAACCATGAAGAGAATATTTTTACTGATTATTGTTGGCTTGGTATCATATATTATATTACAGTATCAGGTGCATGCAGACGCTATAAATACGATAAACCCACATCTCTCTCTGCCCAAAGGATGTGCAAGCTGTCACGCTGGTCATGGCGTTGCTGGAACGCCCATGCTTGTAAAAAACGGCTCAAGTCTGTGTTTTCAATGTCATGGCAGTGCACAGGAACAGAATAAGGCAAAGCTTTCAGGTATGCTCCTGCTGTTATCACCAATACCTGATGTTGCAGATGACTTTCAAAAGCCATCACATCACCCTATTGATACAGTTGCATACATGACAGTTATGGAGCAAAAACACGGGCAGATAAATACTACAACGCGTCATGCTGAGTGTATTGACTGCCATAGTCCGCATCATCTAGAGTTAGGGGGTATCTCTCAAATAGGTCAGAGAAAGATGCTATGGCTTAACCACAGTATGCACTATGAGTATGAACTTTGTTTTAAATGTCATGCAAACCAGTCCCTACCACCTTATGAAACAGACAAGGCAATAGAATTTAATCCGTCAAATGCATCATATCACCCTGTTGAGTCACCAGGGAAAAACTATCTTGTTCCAAGTCTGATCCCTCCATGGACAATATCAAGCTATGTAAACTGCACCGATTGCCATAGTGCTGATAATGCAATAGGTGGCTCTTCGCCGCATGGCTCTATATATGCGCCGATACTCAACAAGAATTACTATAAACAGGACGGCAGGCCTGAAAGTGATTATGCGTATGCTTTATGCTATCAGTGCCATAACAGGACAAGTATACTGAGTAACCAGAGCTTCTTGTATCACAGAGAACATATAGTGAATGCGAACACCTCTTGTTTTACATGTCATGATTCACATGGTTCTATTAATTATCCCTATCTTATAAGGTTTAACAAAGATCCAAGGTTTACTGTTGTGCTGCCAAACTCCGAGGGTAGACTTAATGTTGTATTTAAAACGCAAAACAATGTCGAATGTTTTTTAAGTTGCCACGGTGTGGATCATAATCCAACTCCAAATATGTTTACCTCAACAACAAGGTCTTCAATACCTTCTTTAAGTCCATTGAATTATAATCCCGGTATGCCGTCACCATACTTTAATCCATTTCCTGTGCCCTATCATAAATGAAGCGATCCCCCTCAGATATAAGAATGGCAATGGCGCATAAAATGTGTTGTCTTATTAGCAAGTAGTGAAAAATAAAGAAGATATTATTTTTGTTAGTAGTAGTGAGTGCGGTGTTCAATTTGCCCCTTTATGCCAATACCCGGAATGTTTCTTTCACCCAGTGGGATAGTGACAAAATTATAAGACTTTAGGAAGGACAGAAGGCAATAAATCAAAGGATATATGAAGTGTTCAAAAGACTCAAGGGTAGCAGAAGTGTTAAAGCACATTGGATTATTATGATCTAAATGCTCTAAAGTTATAAACAATTCGACTTTATTTTTTGTGTTAAATCCATAAAAATGGATAACGGATAAGATTAATGTGGCATGTTTCTTGCTATATATTTTATGAGAAAGAGAGATAAATATGTTTAAAAATATAGGTATTTGTATAATTGCCCTCTTGTTGACATACGCTACAATAGGGGCAAGTAATGCCAATGCATCCGTACCTGTGATCAATGGTATTAATGCGATTCCATCTGCATTATTCCCCGGTAGAACAAGTATAATAGATGTGAATGCAAGCTCAACTGATAATGGGATGCTTGTGTATACATATTCGTGTAATGCTGGTAGCTTTATTACCTGGATTGGTAGTCAGGCAAGATGGCTATCCCCAGTTGTTGGTGGGCATTATACTATCACAATTACTGTAAGCTCTACAAAAGGGGGCGAGGCATTTACCTATGTTTCATTGGAGGTTCAACCTGCCTTCTATTATAAAAGCCTTAATAATCTTGAGGAGCCTGTTTATCTGACAACTGATCGCAATGGCAACCTTTATATATCCGAGCCTTATGCCAGAAGGCTTACAGCATTTAACAGCAGGGACAAAATCCTTTTCAGCGGTTCAACAACCATCAAAAATGGTCCACTTACTGTTATGAATAATATGATTTACGTTGCTTCAAAGACAGACGGCAGTATAAATGCCTATTCCACAGTTGATGGTGGTTTTGTATCAACAATATGTAAGAAAAATACTTTTAATAATCCCTCAGGTATTGCAGGTAATGATTCTGCAAGAATCCTTTATGTTTCTGATGGCTCTAATATTCATATTATAGATACTGTCTGTAATAGATTGGGTGATATTGCCTATATCAGCAACGGTATGCCTGTTGGTATGAACTTTGATAATGTTGATGGTGTACTATCCATAGCTGATCCGCTCAGTGCAAACGTAACCATAATAAATACCCTAAACAATAGCTCTGTTCAGGTCGGTCAGTATGGAGTAAATGGCTCCATAGGATGGTCTGGATTTAACCCCGGCTTTGATAATGGAACAAGCCTTATAAGACCTTTAAGCGTTGCAAAGGATGCCTTTAACAGATA
This sequence comes from Deltaproteobacteria bacterium, assembly GCA_023382265.1. Classification (NCBI taxonomy): domain Bacteria; kingdom Pseudomonadati; phylum Myxococcota; class Myxococcia; species Deltaproteobacteria bacterium. Next base: position 23,968 of record JAMCPX010000018.1, read on the forward strand.
CTACGTTGCTGATGGTTATCAGAATTCGGTATTTGTTTATACAGATCAGAACATGTTTGTAGGCTCAATAGGGTATTATGGTACTGACCCTGGCGCATTCAAAAATCCAACAAGCCTTGCTATTGATAGAACCAACGGGTTTCTATATGTTGCTGATCCTTTTAATAACCGCGTTGAGGTATTCAACATTGATAAAAAACCATTGCCCCCAACCAGTTCAACAACCATCGTAAACCCGCCAACAACCATTGTAAACCCGCCAACAACAGTCACAAGCAATGCTGTGGCAATTTCAAAAAGTACAGGCTGTGCATGTAATTTGTCTGGCAGTGGATCAGGTAGCGTATCAATAATGGATGGGATGGATGGATATACTGAGCTGGTTATGCTTGGATTGTTTATGTTGTTGATCAGGAGAAAGCATGCGTAACCGCATAAAAAAGGTACTGCTTGTTACGCCACCTTATCACTCAGGTGTCGTGGAATCTGCAGGCGTATGGCTACCGCTTGGTTTTGTCTATATTGCTGGTGCTCTGAGAGAAAAGGGTTATGAAACCGAGATCTATGATGCAATGAGCCTGTTTCATACCCATGAGGACATAATCAGAAAAATAAAGACAGACAAACCCGATGTGGTTGCAACAACTGCAATAACAGCATCCTTGCCAGATGCAGTTGAGATTTTAAATCATGCAAAAATGATAGATGAACATATTATAACGGTGATTGGTAATGTACACCCAACATTTATGTTCAACGAACTGCTCAATAACCACGGTTCTATTGATTATATTATTAGAGGAGAGGGGGAAGTTACCTTTGCGGAACTCCTTGATGCCATCAATGCATACGGAAATATAGGGCATGTAAGGGGTATTGCATTCAAAACAGATGACTGTATACATATAACACCTGACCGTCAGCTTCTAATGGATCTTGATGCCTTATCACCTGCGTGGGACCTGGTTAACTGGAGGGACTATCGCTATTTTCCTGAGGATAATGCTACACTCGGCATAGTGAGCTCTTCCAGAGGATGCATTCATCAGTGCAGTTTCTGCTCACAGCAGCTTTTTTGGGAAAAAAAATGGAGACAGAGATCAGCACTATCATTCGTAAATGAACTTGAGATGCTCTCAGAGCAATATGGTGTAAGCGTTGTCATGCTTTCTGATGAATATCCTACAGCAAACAGACAGCGTTGGCTTGATATACTCAATCTTATTATCCTCAGAGGCTTGAAGATCAAGCTCCTTCTTGAAACAAGGGTTGATGACATTGTCAGAGATCAGGATATAATAGACCTTTATGTGAAGGCAGGGGTGTCGCATATATATGTTGGCGTAGAATCAGGTAGTAGTACATCCCTTGAGCTGTTCAAGAAAGATATAAAAACAGAACAAAGCAAAAGGGCAATTGATATAATCAACAAAGCGGGCATTGTATCAGAAACAAGCCTTGTACTTGGCATGCCCTACGAAACCTCTGACACAATAAAACAGGCACTTGATACCGCTGTTTATTATAACCCTGACATGGCTTTTTTTCTCGCAATAGCACCATGGCCCTACAGCGATATATATCCTCAGCTTAGGCATCACATAGCTGTACATGACTACAGAAAGTATAATCTCGTAGAGCCGGTTGTTAAGCCTGATGCAATGGAGCTCAGTGAGCTTGAAGATGATCTTATACAGGCAACAAAGGAATTTTATATGTATAAGATGAGGCAGTTGAAATCTATGCCCGCAAATAAGAGAAAATTTATGGTCAAACTGATGACGATACTTATGAAGAATTCATACATAGGCACAAAGCTGAGGGGAATGATCAAAGAGGATAAACAGATAATGTATATGATGCACAGAGGGGATTAAACTTATGAGTAGATTGACGCAACTTATCATTATCCTTTTTATAGTGATACTACCGCTTGCTGCTTATGCAACAGATCCACCTCATAATATGTCTTATGGTATATCCTGCTTGTCAAATCCTCAGAACAATATTACAGGCTGCCATGTTGCTCATAATGCAGGAACAGCAGGCTTTCTTTTGACAAATACCGCGGCTACCATAGACAACCTATGTCAGAGCTGTCACAATGGAACCATAGCTGAGTTTGTTAAGGGACATTCCTCAACTACAACGACAACCAAATATGGGACATGGAGTAAGGCATGCACGGATTGTCATAGTCCCCACCAGCAGTATCAATGGCGCTCTTATGGTTCACAGGCTTATATCTTCACCGGTACTGTTTCATCTTTATCATCAACCCAGCTTACAGATACAAGCGTCAATTGGGCTATAAATCAATGGCTGGGCAGTATCCTTGTTCCTAATACAACCACTATAACAAACAGCATATATCCTGACACAAACAACCCTGCTATCTTTATGATAACAGGCAACAATGCGAATACACTTACGGTAAAGATTGTTTCAGGTAGTGCAGGGCTTAATGCATCGACAAGTGTTGGTGCAAACTACAGCATCTTTTACGGCAGACTTATGAGGTCACGGATGTATACAGCAGGATGGAATAATATATACTTTTATAATAACGCAGGGATGCATTCATTTGCAGATGGCACAACATTTACAACATCAGGTGGTATAAACTACTACACATCAAATATATGCGAGACATGCCATACACAAACGAACCATCACAGATATACATCAGGCGCCACATTTACCCTTGCGTGTTCTGGTCAGTCGCATCACAATGGACAGAACTGTATGGCATGTCATCCACACAGCAATGGGTTTGAGTTTACAGAAAGCCACGGTTCTCAGGATTGCATCCAGTGTCATTCATCTGTATTTAATCCCATGAACACAACAACGGATTTTCATCACTACATGAACAACACACAGCCAGTCTATCCAGTGCTTTCTATACCGGCCACACTAGAAGGAACAACAGATATAAACCGCAGATGTCTTATGTGTCATGCTGATCACGATGTGTTTAGCCCTGATGTGAATACATCAACAGGCGGCAGGGCTTATAACTTAAGGGCAGCTATCTCGTTATCTCCAACACCAACATCAACTAATACATTTACAAACACAGATTTCATAAACAGTACATCAACACCGGGTATCTGCCTATCCTGTCATATGACACTTCAGACAAAGAGCTACCTGCAATCTGACAATACAACAACCACGCCTTACATTCCTCTGTCAGATACACTCACAAATCAGGTTTCTGCATACAATGCTTCAGCACACAACTATCGAGTATCCTCGCTTTTCACGTCTTCAACAGAAACAGGATGCAATTATAACAATACATTTAATGCGAACTGTACAAAGTGTCATAATGACACGATGTATCCAAAAAGCTCTCAGGGTGCGCAAATAACAACATATCCACAGGTATTTGGCATTCATGATTCAAGCATTTCATCCATAGTTGCTCCGCTTGTGTTGTGGCTATTTCCATATCTTCAATCAGGTCTGCCATTCTCACCACTTAATGAAAAATTTTGTTATCAGTGCCACGGTGCGAGCAATCCGAATGCACCAAATAAGGATTACTACAATGTAGCTACGATGAGTGGGGTATCAACATCCATAGACAGTGCATTCAACAAGCCATACCAGCATCCAATAACCACAACAAGCTATCTGCATAAGCCTTATGGAGAAGGGCTGTTATTCAACGATGGAACGCTTAGTGGTGCAAACAGGCATGTGGCATGCACGGATTGCCATAACCCACATACAGCAACGCCATCCATCCCTCTGTATGGTGCAAGCGGCGTAACAGTCACAAATCCACAGCAGGATTTTATTGATCTCGTATCCTCCAATTACACGTACGCACCCAATGCATCTGTTACGCTGGCTCAATCTGGCGGGACGACAAACACAAACCTTGATTACAAACTGTGTTTCAAGTGTCATTCTAATTGGGCCTACGGGCTTGCAACAAACGCGCCTAATCCAACTCCATCTGCATCATGGCAGCAGACAAATATGGCACAAGAGTTTAATGTGAATAACTGGTCTTATCATTATGTAGAAGGTGATCAGACAGCATCCGTATTACCTGCATCAGGTACGGGATGTAATTCATACGGACCAAATATAGGCAATGTTACACCAAGGGCAAGCACAGCTTATGGCAATTTTAACACAACATACATTGGTGTGATGGATTCAACACTCGCAGGGCTTACTAATACCCAGATCCGAACAGCAAAGCTTAGATGCAGTAGCTGTCATGGGACAGACAATGCATCAAGTTCAGTGCCGGAAGGACCACACGGCTCTATAAACCCATTTATACTCAAAATACCTGCTGGCAGTCCTTATAACGCATGGGATAGTACAGTGAAATACGCTACGGACTCTGGAAGAATATGGTGTTTTAACTGTCATGACCCTAATTTTACAAATAGTGGATTTAGTAGTTTTGGTCAGAATCTACACACAAATCCCCATAATAACAGAGCCTGCCAGGCATGTCATGTTGCCATTCCGCATGGATGGAAGAGATACAGGTTGCTCAGATTTGATGATTGTGATCCTGCGCCTTACATGAGTATACCCAATTATGGATTTCATTCAGGGGTTACCTGGGCAACCAGTGGCAACTGGAGAGAAGGGAATTGTCATAATACGGGCGCGGTTGACAGTTGTGGTTAAATCCGGTGTTTAAATGGATAGATAATAAAATAAAAACTCTGTTAACTGTTCTAAGATCACGAAGCCTTGCTACAGTCTTTATCCTCTTAATAGCTATTTCTCTTATCCTATCCACATTAATCCCCCAGTGGAACTGGGAAGAGAGTAGCGAGTATTTTTACCTCCATACAACATACCCATGGGTTATGAAGGAACTCACAAGACTTATAGCTCTTATTGGACTCGAGCATGTTTACACAACATTGTGGTTTCTCAGTATTGTGCTGATTTTTTCTTTAAATATAGCTTTAAACTCTTATGAGCGGATAAATATTATAATAAAGCAGTTTAAAGATCATAAACCAATGTCACCAGATGAGATAGCAAGGCTTAAAATTCATAAGATTATCCCTACGAATAAAAACACAAAGGAGCTAAAAGAAAAGATTAAACATACATTGAAACATAAGGGCTACAGGATAAAAGCTTATGACAATGGATTGATAGCGTCAAAACATACTGTGGGTCTTTTAGGCGTTCCTCTCCTGCATCTGTCTATGCTCGTTATCTTGATAGGTGTACTTATAACAAATCTTACAGGTTTTAAAGGACATATTGAGCTATCAGAGGGACAAGTTTTTCCCACAGGAGAGCCAAAATTCTTAGGTCCTTCGTATGGCTCTCTCCATTTAAATCCTCAATTTGATTTTCAGATTAGATTAAAAAGCTTCAACGTAACATACTGGAACAAAGCGCATCCAAGGCTTTATAAGAGCATCGTAGAGGTTTATAAAAACGGAACGCTTCTGTTTTCTAAGGATGTTGAGATGAATAAGCCACTCAAACTGGAAGGATTTAACTTTTATCAAACAAAGTATTATGGCTACTCTGCCTATTTTGGGCTTGTGGACACGGCTACAGGTTATGAAACAGCAGGGTATGTAAACTTTCCCTATAAAGAGAACGCTATAGGTGCACTCACACAGCAATTTACTATCCCCGTACTTGGCTATCTGAGTATATTGAGCGTGAATGTATCCAATCCTGATAGGTTATCCATTGAGATCCTGGAAGGCGGTAAAAACCTTCATTACAACAATATTAAAAAGGGGGATGTGATTTCGCTTGGAGACTTTGAATTGGTTTTTCATAATATGGTAAAGTGGACAGGCTTTTACGTCTCCAGGGATTACGGTGTATCTGTTGTATTTACGGGATTCTTCTTACTCGTGCTTTCCATCCTTGGTTTTGTATTTATTATGCCCAAAAGGCTCTGGCTTGCTTATGAAAATGAAAAGCTCTTTATTGGTGCAAAGGTTTATAGTAGACTTACCACAGAGCATACCTATAAACAGGACATGGAAAATATTAAAAGAGAGTGTGAATTATGAAAGAAGAAATCATCCTTTACTGGATTGCGGTAAGCCTGTACGGGTTTGGCAGTATCTTTGCTATCATCGGATTTGTGTTCAAAAAAGAAAGGTTTACCACTATTGCACTTATTTTATGCGCTCTAGGACTTGTTCCTCACGGTGCATCAATACTTATAAGATGGATACGGATTGGACACGGCCCCTACATAAACATGTATGAGGTTATAAGCTCCAATACGTGGGTGGCGATGTTGTTTTATCTTCTTGTACAAAAAAAACTGAGCTTGTTAAAACAAGCTTCATTTGTCGTACTCCCTGTGATCTTCCTTGCCTGTGGCTTTGGTTTAATGGCATCTGCAAGAGATATACCACTTCCACCCTCGCTGAGAAGTTACTGGCTCGTCCTTCATGTGCTGTTTGCAAAGCTTACTGTTGGCTCCTTTCTTATAGCATTTGCAAGTGCTGTGCTTTATCTCTATAAGAACGATGCTAAACATAAGCCGTTGCTGCCTAACCAGTCTTTAGAGAAACTTGATATTGCTATCTACAGGTTTAATGCACTGGGCTTCGCTTTCTGTATTATAATGATAATAGCAGGCTCTATATGGGCAAACAATGCATGGGGCAGATATTGGGGATTTGATCCTGTAGAAACATGGTCACTCGTCGTATGGCTTGCATATGGGTTATTCTTGCATCTCAGGCTTAACAGAAACTGGGTGGGCAGAAGATCCGCAATATTAACAATCACCCTATTTCTCTTATCAATAGGTGCTTTCTTTTTTATTCCATACCTCTTTAAAACTATTCATTCAGAGTACCTTGTGAGATAAGTTAGAACTGTTTTTCAAATGGATAAAACAACATCTGAGGATCAATGCCTTTTATGGTTCATGTCATGGCCATGCGGGCCGGTGGTGATATAATTCAATGTATAGCATAGAGATTATTATCATGAGAACCAACATAGATCGTTCCATTTGCACCTACTGCAGGGGATGAGTAGATAAAGCTACCTGTTGGATATGACCATTTGTGCATGCCTGTGTCGATGTATGTATTAACAGTGCTTAATCCGGTATTACGTATATTCCCTCTAAATTTCGGCCATGGTGGATTACCTTTTAGCCCGCTGTTCTTGTTGCTCCCGCAGCCGGGTTCACTGAGTATTATGAATACCAAGGAGAAAATTAAATATCGTTTCATTTCACTCTCCTCAATAAAACGGATTATAGCTTTACAGAGGATAATCGTCAATGGGATTAAAAGCCCGCATTGGTTCCTTGCCCTTGCAAGGCTTTTCGTTTATTCTGTTAATAATCCCAAAGAATAAAAGGAGGACTTAAAAATGACAAAGTTGTTTAAACGGAGCATCCTGATCTTCATCACTACATTCATCCTTACATTCGCGATGTTTTTCTTCAGAGTTTCCATGAGTCATGCCGGATACGATGTCGCAACGGCAAACAACAACCACACGGGCTTTTATCTTGGTGCAGGTACCGGCTTCGACATACCCGCAGGACCGGACGAGGACGGGTACGGTTTAGGAATCGGCTGGACACTCAAACTCGGGTATCAGTTCATAAGGTACCTTGCAATCGAGGGCGGCTATCATCAGTCATTGGGCAGTTTTAATCAACAGAACAATACACCGTCCGGCACACAGTCATGGCAAGGGCTGTGGACCTTTATAGAAATCCCGTTCATTGAACTAAAGCCTATTATACCGTTGAGCCTGAGAAACAACCTGTATTTTATCCTGGGAATTGCTAACGCCGGTTTTGAGTTGGCAACATCCAATTTACCTTCCAATGTTACAATATCCTCTTTCGGCACAGGATACGATTTCGGGATGGGGTTTGAAGGCTATATAACGAACCATATCTCCCTCGGCGGCGAGTTGATATATCATAACTTTACAAATAATAAGTTTAACGCAAGCGGCGGGCTCAATGGAAGTGCTACAACACCTTACAATCTGAACATGAGCTTTACGTCTTTAAACTTCTCGTTCCTGTATCATTTTTGATCGGGATCCCATTGTCCTATCTATAAAATAAAGGGGCACGCTGAAGCGTGCCCCTTGTCGATTCGTCTTTTCGATGTCTTTATGAAGCTATCGTCCTTCTGACCTTCCCCTGGATTTTTCTTCGCGTCTTTGCTGGCCATGGGATTGTCTTTCCTCAGGGCGCTGGTATCTCTGCCCCCGGGACTGTCCAGGGTGTTCCCGTATCCACTGCTGGTGTCTTATAACCTCAGGTCTTCTCTGGTACTCCTGCTGCCTTTGGTATCTTATATACCGCCTTTGCTGTATAGCTCTGGGATGATAGTCCCGCACACCCCATTTCCTTTGCCGTTCCCAATACCTGTCGTTGTGCCAGCCTCTCCAGTTGCGTTGCAGTTCCCGGTCGGGAATACGTTCATAGTTCCACGGGTGTCCCTGCCAATCTCGGTCCCTGTAGTATTCTCTCCATCGCGGGTCTACGTCGTAGTAGAAACGCGGTACACGGTTGAAATAAATCCAGCCGCGGTTATAATATCGTGATCGATACCATCCGCCTTCCCACGGACGCCACCACCATCCGTTCCAGAAGAATAAATCTACCCCTACATTCGGCACAACGTACACATCATTCGTATCCGGCAGTACTACTACATCCGGCGGCGCCCCGAATACGACCGGCGGCGGCAGAGAGATTCCGATACTGATATCCACCCCTGCCATTGCCGGAACAGGAACGGACATTACCGGTATCAAAAGTATGAGCCCTAAGAGTAACTTTTTCATTTTGGTTCCTCCTTTGTCAGGTATGTTTCCTTATCTATACCATGCGATCCCGAATCAATCAATACAGCCTTTGTGCGATGTGTTTGAACCCCTTCTTTTCGTAAAAGAGATTCTCTGTTCCAATATGGCTATCGCGCAAAGTACATCAGATTGCGTTTTAGCGCACAAAACTTCTGATGGTATCGTGATTGCCCGCAAGAATGAATGTCAGCAGGTTTTTCTCCAGCTAAAACAGAAGTCTTATATGAATGCCGGCCATGATTTCCCAGTGAAGTCCCCGCAATTTCTTTAGACCCAGTTCCTGCGGCCGTTGTCCAAAATTGCCTTTCTCTACGGCCACTGAGGGCCGGAGTAGGGAAAGTACTGGGGGCCTTTTGCAGCACGGGCAAGTTTCGTTACCGTATCGTCGCCGTAGTTTGCGACCCATACATTACCCGCGCTGTCTATTGCTATTGCACAGGGCTCTGTCCCCGCAGCATATGTCCTTATGATTTTGCCGGTGGAGTTTAGCTCGGTAACACGGTTACTATATTGGTTCGTTACCCAGACATTGCCTGCATTATCTATGGCAACACCGTTAGGAGATGTTCCTGCGCTAAAGGTTCCCAGGAGTGTTCCCATCGAGTTGAGTTTTGTAACGGTGTTTGCACCATTATTGGCAACCCAGACATTCCCGGATCGGTCTATTGCTATGCCTATAGGATTTGACCCGACGGGATAGGTTCTCGTCCGTACACCGCCCGGGTTTAGTTTCGTAACGCTGGCGCTATCATTATTAACAACCCAGACATTCCCGGCTCTGTCTATCGCTATGTTCCAGGGCATTGTTCCGACGGTATAGGTTTCCACGGTTATTCCGGCAGATGAAAGTCTTGATACCGTAGAATCGAAATAATTAGAAACCCAGACATTCCCGGAGCTGTCGATCGCTATGCCTTTCGGCTCTGTTCCGACCGTATAGGCTTTTATGATTTTGCCGCTGGAGTCGAGTTCCGAAACGATGCTGTCGCCGTTATTGACAACCCAGACATTCCCGGAGCTGTCTATAGCTATGCCGTAAGGATATGTCCCGACAGGATAGGTTCCCATCCGGCCGCCGTTTGAGTTTAGTTCAGTAATATCCGCGCTGCCCTTATTAACAACCCAAACATTTCTGGCGCCATCTATCGCAATTGCCGCGGGCTGTGTTCCGGTATGGATGATCCCGCATCCCGCTGAAAAAATAATTACAATCGATGAAAAAGTTAAAAGTATTTTGATAGTTACTTTCATAATCCCCCTTTTAATCTATTCTTGAAAATGTCTTTTCTATTGTTTCGATCCAAAATCCCTTTCTTTTAAGGACACTGCGGGCCGGAGGCGTCACCGCTCAATTCTGTGATTCCGTTATTCCATTCATTGTCCATACAGATGGTAGCTTTACAGAAAATATCCGTCAAGCGGAAAAAACAGGATGCTGTATCCGCACCCGATATTTTTCTGTTTTTCAAACGCGTATTTTGGTGTATGGTGAAGAACAATGATTCTTATCCAAGGGGTACATATGAAAAAAGCGCTTCTCGGGCTGGTTGCTTTCAGTATGGTGTTTGCCGGTGTTCGGGGGTATGCTGATGGACATAGGTTTAACCGCCGGTTTGACCCTGTTGTTTTGCAGGGGACAACGATCTCCCCGTTTCTCGGTCGGAATATAGAGAATTTCAGGTTGTATAAGGTGGTCCGGGAAAAAGGAAAGCATGGGCTTGTGCGGGAGTCCTTACAATCGACACCTTTCCAGCCGATACCGTTTCAGATAGA
>JAMCPX010000018.1:35422-60813 GCA_023382265.1 Deltaproteobacteria bacterium
AGGATGTTCCGTTTACCAAAGGCCTTTATTTTGTCGATGACGAATCAAAGCCGGATCCCCCGGAGAATGAGCCCGGACAAATTGGCAGTACCGGCTATGACTTCGGCAATCTCATGAAAGCCAGGAAGGGAACGTATACGTTTACATCCTACATCTATGTTCCCGTTGGATACAAGCCCGGGCAAGAGACACCGTGGCTGAATATTATTGACCATCCGGTCACTCATGCGGTTTACTACAACAATCAACGGGTGGAGCCTGTAAAGTTTACGTTTAAAAAACATTGAAGTGCAGGGGTGTGTACAAAAAACACCCTCAAAAAAACAAAGGAAGGGCAGAGGAAGTATGTTGAGTTTGTAGAAGCAATGATAGATCAGAGATATGAGAGTCCGTTAAAGGCTGCGGTTGCATCGAGCATACTCGGGGTTATGATTTTATCAATCGGATAAAGGCTAGATATTTGTGTGATAGGGATATAGACCGGAACCTTGTCCGCAATCTTAAACCGGGCGGCTCATTCATTATCCTTGATTTTGCCGAATTCGATATGGCAAAAATGCCCGCCTTATACCGCTGGGTTTTCAAAACGATAGAATGCAAATATGCCTTCGATTTTATTGAAAGGGATTGGAAGGCTATTTTGAGTGCTTATGGATTTGGCAGCTTTACAGAGCATCATTATATAAAAAAGTATGTAAGGCTTTTAAGAGGGGTAAAAGAGAAATAATTTACGTGTAAGAAATGAAGTATATGTATAACCCTTGGCATTCAGGTCGGGCCCTTATGATGTTATACAAATGAGTGAAGCATCATCTTTCAATGCATGGCTTTGTTAGTGATTATGCCCGTGTTCATGTTCATGATCAAACAGCTCATGGAGATTCCGGCAGCCGGACAATGCACCTGCAATAAATTTTTCAATTGCCACTCTTACCTGCATATCTTCCTCCATGGTTTCCATCCTGTATTCCATTATTAAGTTTATGTATTTACCCCGTTCCACTGTCATTAGCGTACGCATTATCTTGACAATAAGATTTTATTAAATTAAAAGTAATAAGTATTATCGGTTATTTAATTATGTAAAAAGTCTGGTAGAAGGAGGTTATGTTATTATGTTGCAAAAAACTTATTTGCGCAGCATTTTAAGCATATTTTCGACCTTTTTATTCACAGTGGTTTGTCTATTTTTATTGTCTATTTTTAAACCGGCAAGTTCTTTCGCTATAAGTTTAGAAAGCTTTAAGCCGTACCCGGTGCCTATTCCTATAGATAATCCGCAGACACCTGAAAAAATCAAACTCGGAAAGATGCTCTTTTTTGACCCGAGGCTTTCTGGCAACGGCTCGATGTCATGTTCCACATGCCATATTCCTGCGGCAGGATTCGTTTCCCCGACGAGGCTGTCGCTGTCTTTCCCTTCGACCATGCACTGGAGAGCAGTTGATTCGGTAATTGATGCGGCATACTTAAAATATTTATTCTGGGATGGAAGGGCAGGTTCTCTCGAACAGCAGGCGCTGGGGCCCATCGGTGCGCCATTCGAAATGAACATGCACCTGCATTATTTAACCGCAAGATTATATGAAATACCGCAGTATAGAAAAATGTTCAACGAGGTGTTCCATACCGGCTTGATTACGCCCGATATGGTTGCCAAAGCGATAGCTTCTTTTGAAAGAACGATAGTTGTTACCCAAACTCCTTTTTATAGCTATGTGGACGGAGACAAAAATGCGCTGTCAAAACAACAGCTTGCCGGATTTAGATTGTTTACCGGAAAAGCCGGATGCATACGGTGTCACTATGGGCCGTTTTTTACCGATAATGGCTTTCATGCACTGGGTGTGCCGGAACTGCATTTAACCGGAGATGACAAAAAGCTCAATGCATCTGCAAGGCACTACTTTGCCTATGGAGCAGGCATAAAAAACTACAATGCTATAAACAGGGATATGGGAAGATATTTTATTACCCATAAAAAATCCGATATGGACAAATTCGGAACACCGAGCCTGATAGATGTGGTTGGTCCTTATTACATGCATAACGGCTCAATAGAGGGATTATTGAATGTAATTAAATTCTTCAATGAAGGCGGCGGCACAGACGTACCAAACAAATCGAAGATGCTTCATCCCCTGCACTTAACTTCAACAGAGGAAAAAGAATTGGTTGCTTTTTTGAGATCACTCAACGGCCCAGCGTTCGTCATTAGCCAGCCTGAACTCCCTCCATACTCTGCCACCGATGTAAGCGAAGAAACAATGTCTGCTATTTCAGGTTCGCCCGTTTCCATTGGGATGGAACTAATTAAATCGCAGGACTGCCTTGCATGCCATTCCATAAACGGAGTAGGAGGCAAAATGTCGGTAGATTTAAGCAACAAGGGGATAAGGGAGCATAGCATAAGCTGGCTTGAAACGCAGATTGCCACTCCTGAAAAGCATTTTAAACCTGGCGATCACGAAGTCCTTTTGGGAAAGCTTGTATATAATGTTATGCCTGACCATAAACTTTTAACAAAAGAACAGTTAAGGTACATAGCCGTTTATCTTAAATCGTTAAAATAAATCAAAAGTGTTTCACAATAACACTTTTACTCTTTGTATTCTAATTTCCGGAAGGATACAATAAGGAAGCAATATGGTCACCCATTTCAAATGTGAAATGTATTAATAAACGGAAGGTATTGGTTTCTGACTTAAGGTCGCCAATTACGGCAGTAACAGCGTGACCGAATTAATGGATGTTACAAAAAGGTCCTGAATACTTTCCATACACAGGACCACAGTGGCCATAAGAAGCGATCTCTGTTTAAAACAGCAAAAATAAAGAAGAGGGACGAATAAAATGTCGGTAATTGACAAATAGGCGATAAGGGATTGATAGAATGCAATATTCCCAAGGTTCACACCGCATATTTGAGCCCGTGCGGCCGTTTTTTTAATCAGGGCTAAAGGATGTTTTTATGAAAATACTTATTGTTGGTTCAGGTGCAATCGGTTCTGTACTGGGTGGTTTTATACATAAAGCAGGCGGTGATGTTACCCTCGCGGGGCGAGGAGAGCACATAAGAGCCATAAAATCACAGGGCTTGCACATAACAGGCATTTGGGGCGAATATAACCTTAAAAATATCAAGTCAATGGAACCACGGGAAGCTCTAAACCCTGATCACCGGGATCAATTCGACACGATCCTGATGTGCGTAAAATCATACGATACCGGTGCTGCAATAAAGGCATACATGAGACTTCTGAAAAAGGACGGAATATGCGTCTCTTTTCAGAACGGTATGGGCAACATGGAGACCATTGCACAGGCTATTGGGGATCAAAGGACAGGCGGTGCAAGGGTAATATTCGGTTCCGAGATCGTAAAACCGGGGCATGTAAATGTCACCGTTTACGCCGACCAGATTGTTGTCGGGCCTTACAAACTTGAGATATTTCAAAACAAAGAACGTTTGTACGAAATAGCAAGTGTAATAGATAAAACAGGCATACCGTCTTATTACATGGATGATGTTTATCCTCATCTCTGGGCAAAGATGTTTTACAACTGCCCGCTTAACCCGCTTGGTGCAATCTTGAGACTGACCTATGGCGAACTGATAAAACATGAAGAAATAAAGGCGATCATGAATGAGATAGTAAAAGAGGCATTTGCGGCAGCAAAAGGTATCGGCGTAAACCTGCCTTTTAATAATTATACGGATTTCATGCAGGTCTTTTATGATGTCCTTGTACCTTCAACCGCAGGTCACAGGGCCTCCATGCTGCAGGATATTGAGAAAGGTAAAAAAACAGAAATAGATGCCATTAACGGGGCTGTTGTCATGTACGGAGAACGGCTTGGCATATCTGTTGAAATAAACAAAACCATGGTAAGACTTATAAAGGCATTAGAGAAGCAATAAACTTGTTGCAGCAGGCAGTGAAGTTTCTCATTGCATTTTCTGGATTTACCTATATATGTATTATTTATACGATTAAAAATTAAAAATGTATGTTTGAGTTTATCCGGAGGGTTTATGAAAAAATATGCTTTGATTATAGTATTATTCTCTGGCATTAGTTTTTCTTGTTTTAATAGCAGTGGTACCCAGCCCAACATTTTAAACGCAAATACCGAATCCCGGATCAGGACATTACTTGGTGTACCTCAGGGTGCAAAACAGGTGCTGATTATCAGTCAGTCATCGCACTGGGATATTGACTGGACAAATACATTTAATGGATATTACACATCCGGCGTAGAACCAATTATCAAGCAGGCCCTTGATATGCTTGATGCAAACCCTGATTATTATTATTCAATATGCGAGATAGCATTTTTACAGAGATACTGGAATGATCATCCTGAAGATCATGCAAGGATCGTAAAATATATAAAAAACGGGCATTTAAGAATTGTCGGCGGAGGGATGACAAGTCCTGACACAAATCTTCCGACAGGTGAGGATCTGATAATGGACTGGTTCTACGGAAATCAATGGGTATACAACATTGCCGGAGTAAAACCTGTTACAGCATGGCAGCCTGACAGCTTTGGTCATGCACAGAGCGTGCCCGATATACTCGCTTCACTCGGTTATAAATATGTAGGATTCTCAAGAGTGCCGGGCGTTGCCGGTATGGATCAGTGGTATGGAACCCTGCCGCCTGACCCAAACAGCTTTGCAGAAAAACTGGTGACCACATCTTTAGATTTTGTATGGAAGGGTACCGGGGGTGCAGAGGTTCTGGCACATTATCTGATTGGCGGTTATGGCTTTGGGGATCTCCCGTATGCCTCTTTTACACAAGCCGAGGCAAATCAGGCATTTAATCAGTTTGTCAGTAAGCTTAAACCAATTTCACCGACGGGATACATGTTCGTTCCGGTTGGATCTGATTTTATGCCGCCTAATAAATACCTGCCTGGATTGGTATCTGGTTATGATAACTCGGCATATCAATCGACGGGTGTATGGATAACCATGGCTACGTTTGAAGATTATATGAAGCTTGTTTCCTTTCACGAGAATAAACTTCCGGTTTATGCAGTTGACCTTAATCCTTATTTTACCGGTTATTTCGGAAGCAGGCCAAAGCTGAAAAAGCTTTCAAGGGAAACAACAGGTACACTGTTAGCAGCACAGTTATACTCCATTATAGCCGGTAATGCAGGTTACATTTATCCATCCGGCAGCTTTAACAATGTGTGGCCGTTATTTCTCTTATCGGATCATCATGACTGGATCCCGGGTACAAGTACTGATGACGTTTATTATGGTGAACAGATTCCCGTGATGGAGGAGACATTAAATGATGCTGATGAACTTGAGCAAACAGCAACAACATACATTGCGAATCAGCTCAATACATCCTCTATCAAAGCTGCGGATATCCCTTTAATCGTTTTTAATCCATCAGGTTTCATTAGATCGGACATTGCTCAGGTATCTGTATCTTTTAATAATCCCGGGACTAAGAGTATCGGGATTGTTGATCAGAGCGGCACTCCTGTTCCGTCCCAGATTATTACGGAAACTACGTACAATGACGGCAGCATCAATAGTGCAATAGTTATGCTAAACGTTAATAACATTCCATCACTTGGATATGTTGTTTACACCATTATTACCGGCAACACATCTCCCTTAACAGGCACTACAATGACAACGGATGCGCAGGGTAATGTTGTTCTTTCAAACCAATATGAAACACTTGTACTTGGTAAAAACGCAGGATATGCAATTACCTCTCTTGTGGATAATTCAAGTGATACTCAGATGATTTCAGGTCCATCAAATGACATTGAGTATTATGAAGACACAGGAGATATGTGGTCGATTGGGTCCGAACCCGATGCCGGTTTTGTATTTACACCCATATATGCTCTTTCACAAACCACATCAACCTACACCGTTTTAGCAAACGGTCCCGTCTTTACAGAGGTTCAGGTCAAAACGAATGGACTCTACGGCAGCGTAATACGTACATATACAATGTATAAATCTTTAAAGAGGATTGACATGTCGACAACCTTGGCCGCTCCAACCGGAACAACAATTGCCGCGGTGTTTAGCACAACGATAAGCAGCGGCATAGATCGGATGGCCATACCTTACGGTATTATTCAAAGGCCGTTTAAATCCATGTACACGCCACAATTCTGGCCAGGAGTAGAGTGGGTTGATCTGTTAAATCCCACTACCAATGCGGGCGTTGCTATGTTTGATATCGGCAATGAGATGTGGTCATTTAATGATAAAGGCACTATAGTGATGGGGCTTGTGAGAAACCCGCCTACGGATACTAGCTGCGGATTAAAAGGCGCGTGCGGGACGGACAATGAT
The DNA here is from genome assembly GCA_023382265.1 of Deltaproteobacteria bacterium. Taxonomy (NCBI): domain Bacteria; kingdom Pseudomonadati; phylum Myxococcota; class Myxococcia; species Deltaproteobacteria bacterium. The sequence continues at coordinate 41,769 of JAMCPX010000018.1, forward strand.
ACGCACACACTTGATTACGCGTTACTATCGCATGCATCGGGCAGCTTTGATGTCCGTGAAGGATACGCATTCAGCTCGCCTTTGACAGCAACAGTAACATCGGTACATAACGGCACTTTACCGTTATCTTACAGCCTTGCATCGTCAAATGATACAAATGCCCTGATTACCGCGGTTAAAGAATCAAAGAATAATAATGGCATTATTCTCAGGCTGTTCAGGCTTACGCCATCTCCATCTCAGACTTCGATTACTGTTACTGATAGCAATATCAACATATCAGGTGCGATGACAGACGATAGCTTTGAGGATCCAATTGGTAAACCGGTCATAAAGGGTTCTACAATAAGTCTTGATATGACTGGCACAATTTCTACCTTGTTTTTGCCGTCAAAGTGATATCTTTATCATAAGATATAAATCGACTTTAAAAGGGTATATAAATCATTGAGTAGTTTTTATTGAACAATCTCTTGCCTTGAGCTATTAAAATGGTAAGAGGTTAATATGGCATCGGTAAGAATAGCACTTGCTCAGATAAACTGTCATGTTGGTGCGATTGATAAAAATGTAGACAAGATTAAGCTGTATATAGATGAGGCAAAAAAACGGCATGCAGATATTATCGCATTTCCGGAGCTTTCTATAACAGGCTATCCGCCGGAAGATCTATTATTAAAACCAGGGTTTGTAAAAGATAATATAAAAGCGCTTTCAGAGGTCGTAAGATACTCAACAGGGATTAATACGGTTGTTGGTTTTGTAGAGCTTGCCGGTGACCTTTATAATTCAGCAGCTTTTATACATGACGGGAAGCTCGTTTGCACACATAAAAAGGTATTCCTTCCTAACTATGGTGTATTCGATGAATACAGATATTTCCAAAGAGGCACATCCTATCCTGTCATATCATTTGATAATACAAAAATCGGCATGAATGTGTGCGAAGATATTTGGTATCCGGACGGCCCTGTTCTTTACCAGGCACTCGGCGGAGATGCCGAACTCATAATAAATATAAATGCATCTCCGTACCATTCCGGTAAGCAGATTGAAAGAGAGCGCATGCTTGCAACAAGGGCACAGGATAACGCCGTTAGTATTGCCTATGTAAACATGATCGGGGGCCAGGATGAATTGGTTTTTGATGGAGGGAGTGTGATACTATCCGAATCTGGAGAGGTAATCGCAAGGGCTCATCAATTCGAAGAAGCATTGCTTGTTGCTGATGTCGATTTGAGCAGTGTTTTAAGAACAAGGCTGCATGATCCAAGGAGGAGAGAGAATAAACTTGGTTTCGGCACCGACTCTTTACTCGATGAGTATGATGTCAATGCCGGAATTACAGATAAACCAGACAGGATAAAAAATGTGATAAACCCATTGTGTGAACCTTATGAAGAACTTTACAAAGCCATAGTAACAGGAACAAGGGATTATGTGATTAAGAATGGATTTAAAAAAGTAGTTATTGGTTTAAGCGGAGGTATAGATTCGTCTCTTGTCGCATGCCTGTCTACTGATGCGATTGGGAAAGAAAATGTTATTGGTGTGTTCATGCCGTCCATGTTTAGTTCAAAAGAAAGCGAAGAGGATGCGGCATTACTTGCAAAAAATCTTGGAATAGGCTTCAGGATTATCCCTATAACTGATATGTTTAAAGCATACATAAAGGCATTTGAACCCCTGTTCAAGGGCTTAGAATCCGATATTACCGAAGAAAATATTCAAGCGCGTATAAGGGGCAATCTGCTGATGGCACTCTCAAATAAATTTGCATGGCTTGTCTTAACAACAGGTAATAAATCGGAGATGAGTGTAGGTTTCGCAACCCTTTATGGAGACATGGCAGGAGGTTATGCCGTATTAAAGGATGTCTTTAAAGACGGCGTTTACGGGCTTGCAAGATATAAAAATAAGGCAGCAGGCAAAAATATAATCCCTGACAGGGTCCTTGTTAAGCCGCCGACAGCAGAACTAAGGCTTAACCAGAAAGATGAGGATTCATTACCGCCTTATCCTGTTCTTGATCCAATTTTAAAGATGCTTATAGAAGAGGATATGAGTGTTGAGGATACCGTGTCGGCAGGCTATCCGAAGGAAACTGTGATAAAGGTTCAACATCTTATAGATGGCAGTGAATATAAAAGAAGACAGTCTCCACCGGGTGTAAAGGTTACAAAAAAAGCGCTTGGTAAAGATAGAAGAATGCCTATAACAAACAGTTATAAAGAATTATTTTAATTGCAGATGGAGCAGGGCAGGGGAATGATAAAGCGAAGTGGATCAGAATACACCTTATAGTATCATTACCCGTACGGACTTAATCTTTTAACTGCATACATTTTATCCGGGAGTTAAAATGGTTTCTGAAAATAAGGAGGTTTAAATATGTTTATAGTATCAAAACTTTTTACATCATGGTTCTTATTACCAGGGTTGTTTGTAACATTACTGTTTTTAACGGCGATTTCTTTGTTTAAAAAAAAGAACAAGGGTATTGCATTAATAATGTTGTTCTTTGCGGGTTTAATCTATTGTGCAAGTATTGAACCATTATCAGATAAATTTATAATTCCTCTTGAAAATAGATATAACCAGTTGAATCTTAAAGATATATCAGAACATGATGTGTATGTCGTATTAGGCGGAGGTGTCTATGATAATTCACCTGATCTTAACAAAACAGGTTCTCCATCGGGAGACACACTTGCCAGGATTGTTTATGCATACAGACTTTACAGATTCCAGGCTTTACCGATAATTGTAAGCAGTGGAAAAGGATTTGCCTGTAAAAAATCGGAAGCACCAATCATGGAAAGATACTTAATGCAAATGGGCGTACCCGAGAAAGACATAATTATGGATTCAACAAGCAGAAACACCTATGAAAATGCAAAAGCAGTAAAACAGATTTGCGAAAAATTATCTTGTAAAAAGATCATCTTGATAACATCTGCATATCACATGCAAAGAGCGATGTACGCATTTAAGCATGTCGGTTTAAAAAATGTAATTCCTGCACCAACGGATTATAAGACCAATAGAAGTTGTTATAACTATATGAGTTACATGCCTGATATGGGAGCTTTTGTAAATACGGACAGGGCATTACATGAATACATTGGCTTGTTTTATTACAGTCTGCTTATAAGGATACAGCAATAGTTGACATAATATCTCTTATGGGAAGTAATATTATAGGGGTAAATCTGCGGTTCGCCCTGTTTTGAGCGACGCATTGCATGCCGTCCAGAAATTCCTATTCTATTACTTGAATTGATTGCAGGTTCTCATAACGCTTTTATTGAATAAAATTCAGGATACACTATTTTATTATTATCTTTTTTGCAGAGATGGAACGACAAACCTTGAATATAGGAATGATAATAACAGCCCCGCAAAAAACAGTATCGCTACGTATCCTGAGGCTGTAGTAAGTATTCCGAGTGTAAGTAATATGAATATTACGCCTGTAAAAAGCGGTAAGATGATCCCGCCACGAATTTTAAACACCCGTGGTGTATCCTTTTCTCGATACCTTAGACTTATAACAGAGAATGAGATCAAGCCGTACATAAGTGTTTCTATTGATGCAGCAACAAGGATAGGAACCAGAAATGCCTTTGGATGAAATGCGATAGTAACGGAAAAAACTGCTATAATAGAAAAAATGATAAGTAATGCAATCCATGGAGTGAAGTATTTTGAATGCAGTTTACTCATAAATTTAGGTAAACTGCCTTCCCTTGCGAGTGCATAAATAAGGCGTGAATTCCCCATAACACCTGCATTGAAAGTAGAAAGCGTAGCAAGAAAACTCACAAATATCATTACATATAGCCCAAATTCTCCTGCAATGGTTTTACCAAAGATAAGATGCGGTATGGGCGTGTGTGTAATTTCACTTAATCTATTTATCCCTATCATAGCATAAGAAAATAATGCAAATGTTATAGTAATTACAGCAACGGATATCGGTAATGAATATGGAAGTGTTGCCTGTCCGGAAGCGACCTCTTCTGCCAAAGGTGTTGTCCATTCGAAACCGGTATATATGAATATAGCTGTTGCAACGGCAGTAAAGAAACCATCAAACCCCTTGGGTGCAAACGGAACAGTGCTTATGTTGAACATGGGCGATAGAAATATGGCATACAACGACAAACCTATAATACCGGCCAATTTGATAACAACCAGCACATTCTCTACACTTCCCGCTATCTCTATACCTCTTATATTCATCAGTATGGCTATGACAAGGAATATAAGCACCCATAATTTAGCCGATAGATTTGGATCCATGTAATGAAGGACGGCAGAAAATACGTACGTTTCTGCAGAAGCTATGATTATAGAAAAAAATACATAAAATATTGTTATTGTAAGAGACAGTTGATCCCCGAAAGCCTTTTTGGTATACACACGCACCCCTGCTGCTGTTGGATACATGCCCGATAACTCTGCAAAAGCCAGGGAAACAAAGCCCGTAACAAGACCTGCAATAATAACAACAAAGATAATTGACCAGCCGCCAACCTGGGATGCAGACTTTACAAGTGCAGGGAAATCACTTGAAGCTAATGCAATACCAACACTTGCCGATATAAGCGTACCTATTCTTAATACTTTTTTAAGCTCTTGCTGCATCTTATTTCCAGACAATATCTACAATAGAATCAAGCACCATTTGATCCTTCTGTGACGAAAAAACCTTCAATGTTCCATCAAGGTATAATCGTGAGGGATTTGCCTTGCCTATAAAGATATCATTGATAACATCCGCAAGTGCTGACAAAACGATATCTGCATTCGGGGTATCTTCCAGCTTAACTTCAACGACCGTCCCCTTCTCTACCTTTAATGTTGCTACCGCGTCAGGATCTTTTGTTTTTACAACAATTAGTTTCGTCCAGCCCTTCAGGATTTTTTTTAATGTTGCATTTTCATTTACTTTTTTTACGAATGTATTAAGCGTGTTTACCAGGGTTTCTATAGTTACCATAGCGCCTCCTTACATCTCTTCAATCTCTATATCTCTTTTTTTCAGTTCTTCTATAAATTGCTCCGGCGGGATGCATGCCTCGGGAGGTATTACTCCTGTCTGTTTTATCATGCCTTTTGCCATTATCTGGGCACCTATTGACGCTGGTATGCCCGTTAATCTGCTCATACTGTCAATAGCACCCCACGAGTAAGTTTTCCGTTTACCATTTTTAGTTCCATGAACATCCACTCTCAACCCCGATACCGGGAGCGGTTTGTCTTTTGACCCAAAGATGTTTGAAAGTACAACCAGATCCCCGGTTAAAAATTCAGCGACAGCATGAAGTTTTTTTTCGGTGGCAATTGCTTCGGTATCAGCGAAAAACTTTCCAAGCTTATTGATGTCCTTTGGTAACAGGACACCTTTTAATATAACGTTTTTTATATCCTTGATGTATCTCGGAATTGTCAGAGGTTCAGGATGTCCCACATAATAGGCGTTCTGAACACCGATAGGATCGGGGAAACGAACGTCCTCATTCCCTGAAAGTGCATTGACATCTATCCATTGAAAGTCCTCATAACTCGGGGCGGTCCCCTGTATCACATGAAATACATGTTTGATCACCGCGAGCCCTTCCGAATCGGCAATAGAACCAACCCAGTATATATTGATGGATTCTACTTTATCAAGTTTACCGGCACCGTACCTTGCAAGCACATTTGTTATGCCGGGTGTCCAGCCCATGCCGATGAGCGCTGTAACCTTGTTTGCATGTGCCATATCACTATAGGAAAGCGCACGCTCCGTTGCATCATGGTCATCACAAATATCAACATAACCTACCCCTGCCGTGATTGCAGCAGGAAGAATGATCTTTTCATACTTATAAAAAGGGCCCACACAGTTAACAATAATATCGGCATTATTCAGTACTTCCAAAAGCTGATCCCTGTTGTTCACATCGCATTGCTGAACTTTTACATTTGAGAACCCCAGGGCATGTGCCTTTTTATCTGCAATATCTTTACGGTAATCTGCTATTACAACTGTGCTGTCTGTGGAAAACTGTGCAAGATCAGAAACAACCTCACTGCCCATATCACCCGCACCACCGAGAACAATAAACTTCATAAGATATCCTCCTTTCCGCCTTTTTCAGTCACTGGAGCATACATTACTTTTCTTTATATATAGATAAAAGCCATTAAATGCAATACATTTAATTTTAACTTGATAAACCATCCTGCAGCCTGCCAATGGCGGTTTGTTTGGATGCATATTGATGCAGTAAACGGGCTTTCCGATTACATTGATCGGGTTAAAACGAATCCTTTCAAGTTAAAAAGTACGAAGGAAAGATTAACAGCATACTGAGGGTTAGCATTGATGGCAGAATTCAATCACGGGATCGGATTACGGGAACTTCCCAATACACCCACAAAGAATGTAAGCTAACAGAGATGGCTATACAATAAAGAAGGGCGGTTCGAAAACCGCCCCTACTATTGAACTCCATTACTCCCTAATCGTCTTTACGGCGCCTGTTCTGTGATATAGCCGCTTCAGGTTTAAAAATTATGCAATTTTTTACCTTGTCAGCTTGAACATCATATGCATGGGATTGCTTATGTCCTGCACTACATAGTTATTCGGTATAGCCGTACTTGTACACTGTGGCGGACCACTCAATGTCTTGGACTGATCAACTGTGCCTACAAGTGTATTTGTATTTATCTGAGACACTGCAAGTTTTGTAATCTCATTGATAGAACAATTATATGATTGGTTTGATACAGGGTCGTATACACTTTCTGTCCGATAATCTGTGTAAACTTCAGAAGCGGATGTGTTTGATGAGTAGATCAATTCGCCAAACATGATTCTTGCAGCAGGATTGTGTCCATCAAAATCTATAAATGATGTGTTTGTATCAGTTGTTGGTGCAGATGACGGCAGTTGAGACGAAGTCATATTACCCCACAGATAGTTCCTATTTTCTATGCAATAGGTTGATGTCCGCTGGATCTGATAATATCCGTCTGCGTAGCACATCTGCTGACAGTTACCTGGTGTAAAAGGAACCTTATCCGATCCTCCCCAACCAGCAACATTTGTTACTGCTCCACATGTTATGTTTATACCTGCATTACATGCATTATTTGTGTTCATAATATTCGCGCTGAATGCAGCCTGCCATATATTATCATACGCAAATTGTAATGGTCCATCCGGTCTGACAAGTGTAACGGTTGTGCCACTTGGGCCTTGCCCCGTTGTTCCGGTTGTTGCTGCTACACCTTCTACACTTCCGCAGACAGTGTAATTTGCCTGTGAGTTCCATACACCCATGCCGTAGTGTCTCTTCCCGTCAGAGGAGAATATACCGCTTATACGATCAAGGTATAATGAAGATGGTACATCTTTAGATGGGCATGAATAAACAGGATCTCCCGCAGGCGATGTACATGTGAATGTCCATGTGCCTGTTGGGTCGAATGCAGTACCTGTGATACTGTTGCCTGTTACGCCGCCTACGCCCGCTACATTAACGACCGCCATGCCTGTACTCGGATCGACGGTGATTGTCCCGACATTTGCGTTGTCGGAAAGCATGATGCTGCCTGAGTAAGTGCCGGTCGATGTTCCAAGCCCTGCGAACAGCAAGTCAGCCACATGCTGGTCAGTTGAGTTAAGCACAAAACATCCAAAGGGTGTGAAAGACTTGATGGTTAGAGAGAACTTACCGGACGAGTCTGCAGTACCCTTTGCCCCTACCGGTGAGTCCTCAAATGTTACACAGTACAGCTTGTAATTTGCCAGAGCCGTGCCCAAAGGATGCAAGCCGCTATTATAAGATGCAAAACTCATGGTTGTTACAGTGCCCTGCTGCATCAATCCTGTTAATGTCACCTGCTGTCCGGGTTGGACAGTTTGGTTTTGTTTGTAGCTCTGACAACTGGCAAGCCATACAAAGCCTACCAGCACCGTTAAAATGATTAAAACTTTTTTTGTGCTCATACAAATCTCCTTTTTATTTAATAGTTAATTGTTTGCTTGTTAATAACGTCTCTTCTCCATTCCGAATTACAGATATTGTCTCAACCACAAACTTGTCATAATGACATTGTGACTCAACCTGTTGAAGTGAGAGGGCGAAAGAAGTCTCCTTCTTAATTGAAAGACTTATGCTACTGCAGGAGGTGGATGGAAGATGGATTTGATAGTATGGTATGGTTTAAAAAGAATCACTGCTTCCAAAAATATGTATCCATTTTGAATGATAAAATATGTCATATTGGGTATGACGGCAGTGTCATTGGAGTTATCATCAAAGACGCGGGTACTGCTATACTGTCCCGAACCAATGTAGAGATTGCTGAGCCTGTTTCGAACAAAGTGATGAGGAATCTCACTTCCGTCTATAAGGTGGACTCGCAACGACCGAGAGAAAAAATGTAGGGAGAAGCAGACCCTTATAGATGGTATCGCAAGCAACACCAACATATAAAGTAACGTGAGACGTTTTCCATACACATTATTATATGCCTTTTGCCTCATGCACCGATCTCCTTATGCATAAGCATATAAGATTAATAAAAAAATTACAATAGGGATTGTAGAGATTACAAAGTCCAATTAAAAACGGGATATTGCAATTGACTGCAATATTATAAAGGCTTGCACAATAGTAAAGGAGGATAAATGAAGATAGAATATGATAAGAAAGTTGATGCATTATATATACGTATACAGGAAAAGAAGGTATCAAAAACAAAAGGACTTGAAGTTGGATTTCTTCCATTCTCAGGATTATATGCCTTTTGCATCATGTACCATTCTTCTTATGCATAAGCATATAATATTACGCATTAATGTCAGGGGTTTATGGCACTGGCACATCACCAGTTTTTTCGGGTTAAAACGAATCCTTGAAAATAATTGTATCTTCTCTATCGGCGCCTATAGATAGTATATAAACCTTTACGCCTGTATATGACTCTATGAATTTTATATATTTTTTTATCTGTGGTTTAAGAGAAGACTTATCTTTTACACCATCAAAATTATCCCATCCATCAATCTCTTCAAAGTCGGGTTTGCATCTTTCAAAATCATTAAGATTCGACGGAACATAATCTATCTTTTTACCATCCAGAATGTAACTTGTCGCAAGCTTTATTTTATCAATCCCATTTAATACATCTGCCTTTGTAATAGCAAGCCCTGTAAAGCCGTTGATCATGGCTGAATATTTCAGTGCCACAAGATCAAGCCATCCGCATCTCCTTGGTCTTCCTGTTGTAGCGCCGTACTCATGTCCAACATCCCTTATCCTATTACCCATTTCATCAAATAGCTCTGTAGGGAAAGGACCCTCGCCAACCCTTGTTGTATAAGCTTTTGAAACCCCTATGATTTCATTGATCTTTTTGGGAGATACTCCTGTACCGGTACATACACCGCCTGATGTAGTATTTGAACTTGTAACAAATGGATATGTACCGTGATCAACATCGAGCATCGTTCCCTGCGCGCCTTCAAATAATACCTTTTTGCCGTTATCTATTTCTTTGTTTAGAAACATAGACCCTTCTACAACATAACCCTTTATTTCTTCAGCATATACACTATATTCATTATAAATTTTATCTACATCAAAACCCTCATGTTTAAATATAGCTTTTACATAAGTGTTTATATCTTCAATAGTTTCATTAAGCTTCTGTTTAAATTGAGCGGGATTTATCAAATCCCATACCCTTATGCCTCTTCTCCCCATTTTCGCCTCATAAGCAGGGCCAATACCCCTGCCTGTTGTGCCAATCTTTTTGGCACCCTTTTTATTTTCAAGCATGATGTCTATCTCTCTATGGTACGGCATTATAACATGTGCATTACCGCTTATTCTTAATACATTTGCTACACTATAACCACGTTTATCCAACGCATTAATCTCCTCAAGAAGTACCTTCGGATCAATTACAACCCCTGCACCTATTAGGCATATTTTACCTTTATGAAGAATACCGGATGGAATCAGATGAAAAATAAATTTTTCACCATTTATAACAAGCGTGTGTCCTGCATTATTACCACCCTGATACCGGACTATTATGTCCGCAGACTCACTTAATAGATCAACAACCTTACCCTTGCCTTCATCACCCCATTGTGCTCCTATGACTGCTACATTCTTCATCTTTCCTCCATAAGGAATGATTTTATATCCTCGATATCTTTACATTTTATTGTATTTTTTGCGGTAATCAAATTATAGTATTTTCCTTTAACCTTTGATATAAGCAGCTTTACTTTTTCTTCTGACAAGTAAACCTTTAAAGGCTTACTTTTTTTTGCTTCATAATAAATCATACCATTATATCCAAGTTTATTAACAAGCTCTTTGATTTGTATTATTTCTTTAGGCGGAATTGTGTCAGAAAGTGCTATTGTATCTGATGATTTATCCTGTTTTTTAATAAGTGCTGCAAGAGCTGATAGATCAATACCAAAACCTGTAGCTGGCAGATCATAGCCAAAAGTACCTAGAAACCCATCATATCTGCCGCCATTTATAAGTTCTTCACCATATCCATGCGTAAAGCATTGAAAAACAATGCCTGTATGGTAATCTAAGCTGTGTAATTCTCTTAGATCAAGTATGAGCTTTCCATTCGCATTTAACTCTTTAATTATTCTCAATAAATTATCTATCTCACTAATATATAATTTAATTTTATTATTTTTAAAGATTTTTATTGCCTTTGGTAATATTTTTGAGGGTTCACCATAAAGCTCGAAAAGACTATTAAGTTTATACTGCTGTATATGCGTTATGCTTTTAATATCATTAATACCTGTATAATCTTTTTTAAGCATCATGTCTATAACAACCGATGTTTGCTCTTGTGTAAGATTAAGTTCATCAAGCACTGCTTTTATGAATCCCGCATGACTTATTGAAAAAACAAAATCAGTGATACCAGATTGTTTTAACACCTCCGATGCAATTACCATTACCTCGGCATCAGCTAATGCACCGTTTGCACCTATTAGCTCGATACCTGCCTGATAAATTCCCTTTTTCCCTTTGTCAGCATGGTGTTTTACAACAGCACCACTGTATGACAGCCTTGACGGAATATCGTTTAACATCTTCGATGTGACAATCCTTGCAATCTGTGGCGTAAAATCTGCTCTAAGAACCATGGTCTTTCCCGTTTCTCTTTCTATTACCTTGATCAATTCTTCATCGGGGAACCATGACATCTCGTTGGCATAAACAGGGAGATATTCAAGTATGGGCGTAATTACATAATCATACCCCCAATGCCTGAATATGTTTAATATTGAAGTTTCTATCTCTTTTATTTTATAAGAATCCGATGGAAGATAATCTTTTACACCCGATGGAAGTTCATGCTTGGTGTGCATCTACAAGATGACCTTTTCAACAGATATGACGTTATCCAATTTGCTTAACCCATTCATTATCTCTTCGGACGGCTCATCATCGATATTAAGAAGCGCTATGGCTCCACTGCCGACCGACTCCCTTCCAAGTTCCATCCGTGCAATATTTATATTGTGTTTGCCGAGATATGTACCAAGGTTACCTATAACGCCAGGTTTGTCCTGATTTCTCAATACAAGTATGTTGCCTTCGGGTATGGCTTCGATATAAAAGTTCTCAATCATTGTTATTCTTGCATGTTTTTTACCAAGCACTGCGCCTGATATTCTCCTAACACCCTGTTTTGTATTTAATTTTATCGTAATCATATTTGTAAAGTCTAATGCCTGGCTTGTTCTTGTTTCACTTACACTAAGCCCGGATTCCCTTGCAAGCATATTTGCATTTATGTAGTTCACTTCTTCACCATAGATCTTCTGTAAATAGCCTTTTAGACTTGCAATCGTAACAGGTTGTGTATTAAGTTCTGTAACCTCGCCGCTATACTCAATGGTAAACTCGTTAACGGAATTTTTATAAAGCTGCCCCATAAAACTGCCAAGCTTTTCAGCAAGCCTTATGTATGGCTCCAAATATGGATACATCTCACCGCTTATAGATGGGTAGTTGACAGCATTATTTATTTCCCCTTTTGTGAAGTAAGCCACGAACTGTTTTGCTATATCAACGGACACATTTACCTGCGCCTCGTGGGTTGAGGCACCAAGGTGCGGAGTGGCTATTAAATTTTCAAGTTTTAACAAAGGATGCTCAACAGGAGGTTCTACCTCAAACACATCAAGAGCGGCAGAGCTAACCTTACCCGACTGCAGTGCCTCATAAAGATCGGTTTCATTGATGATACCACCTCTTGCACAGTTAACAAGCATAACGCCCTTTTTCATCTTTTCAAATACAGATTTGTTCAGCATGCCTTTTGTTTCTTTTGTAACAGGCGTATGCACCGAAATGATGTCTGCTGTTTTATAGAGTTCATCAAGTTCAACCTTTTTTGCACCAACCTTTGCAGCCTTTTCTTCCGTTATAAAAGGATCATACACTATGACCCGCATCTTTAGTCCGATAGCCCTGTCAGCGAGTATACTTCCTATATTGCCAAACCCTATAATACCAAGTACCTTATTGTAGAGTTCAACTCCCATAAACTTGTTCTTCTCCCATTTTCCTTCTTTCAAAGAAGCAGTTGCCTGCGGGATTCTTCGCGCCATCGACATGATCATTGCAAGTGTGTGTTCTGCTGTTGTTATACTGTTGCCGCCGGGCGTATTCATAACTATAATACCCTTTTTTGTTGCAGCGACCACATCGACATTGTCAACACCTATACCCGCCCGTCCGATGATCTTAAGTTTATTACCTTTTTTGATAATATCGTCTGTAACCTTTGTTGCACTTCTCACTATAAGACCTTCATATGCGGGTATCAACTCCAACAACTCTTCTGCGGACGTTTTTTTTCTAACATCTACTTCTATATTTGATGAAGTAAGAATCTTTAGCCCTTCATCTGCTATACCATCTGAAACAAGGATTTTACCCATAAAATTATCCTCTACCCTTCTATAAATACTTTTTCTGCCGCGCCGGCGCCCTTACCTGGTTCTGTTTTATATCCGAGCTTGTTCAGAACAATCTCGATAGTTCCAAGCACAAATAAAATATCCGATCTATCATAATAGCCCATGTGCGTTATCCTGAATATCTTACCCTTTGCATGATCCTGCCCGTTTGCGACTGTTATACCATACTCTTTATCAAGCATATTGATGATCTTTCCTGAATCAATGCCGTCGGGTGAACTAACAGCGGTTAAAGAATTGCTTGGTGATGTCGCATAGAGTTTTAAGCCCATAGCCTGTATACCGCTTCTTGTTGCTCTGGCAAGTATAGCATGCCTTTTATAAACATTCTCAAGCCCTTCTTCCCGCATCATTTTTAAAGACTCTCCCAGCCCTACAATGAGTGATATCGCGGGTGTATAAGCTGTTTGATTTTTTATGAGATTCTTATATTCTTTCTTTAAATCAAAATAATACTTTGGAAGATTTGATGTCTCCTGAAGCTTCCATGCATTATCACTAACGCCGACAAATGCAAGACCAGGAGGCAGCATCAGTGCTTTTTGAGAACCTGTAATAAGAACATCAATACCCCAATCGTCCATCGGAAGTTCAAAAACGCCAACACCCGTAATGCCGTCAACAACCACCAGTGCCTTGCTATTTTCGTGTATGATCTTTGCAACCTCTCTTACAGGGTGCACAACACCTGTTGAAGTCTCAGTTGCCTGTATATATACAGCCTTTATATCGGGATGTTTTTTTAACTCCTCTTTAACCTTTTCTGGTTCTACCGCACTGCCCCATTCTACGTTTATAACTATCGCTTCAACTCCATATACCTTACACAACGATGCCCATCTTTCTCCGAATTTTCCCGCGTTGACGACAAGGGCCTTATCTCCTTTTGATAGAAAGTTACTCACCGCACTTTCCATAGCACCTGTTCCTGACGAGGCAAAGATGATTACCTCGTTTTTTGTTTTGTAAAGCCATTTTAAATCCTGTCTTGTCTGTTCGAGTAATGGTAAAAATTCGGGTGCTCTATGATGTATTATGGGATGTGCCATTGCGAGAAGTACTCTTGACGGCAGTTCTGTAGGGCCAGGGGTAAATAAATATTTTTTCATAAGCGTTCTCTCCTTATAATTTTATAGTTTTTGCAAGCTCAAAACCTTCGTTTAATGCTGCTCTGTTTAACTCTTCGGTGCCTTTTGGGACCCTTGCAAGAACAGCCTTTTCTATAGATTCTCTTTTCACGGCATTTGTCAACGCTACCACAGTACCGAGTGCAATAATATTGGCTATAAAAGGTTTGCCGAGTTTATCATAGGCTGTTTTTGTAAACGGCAGCTTATATATCTTTCCTTTTTTAAGTGATGGAAAATCAGATACTTTATCACTGTCAAACAGCACATAAGTCTCATCGCTCCTTATATCCTTTGTATACGGGATACACGCGACCTGTGAAAGTACAAGGACCATGTCCGGTTCGGCTACTTCCGGATACACGATCTCGCCTTCACTGATTATAACCTCGGATTTGCTTATACCACCTCTTGATTCGGGTCCGTAATACTGGGATTGTGATGCATTCTTACCTTCAATTATGGCTGATTCTGCAAGTATTACGCCTGCCAGTATTAATCCCTGTCCGCCTTCACCGCTTAATCTGATCTCTATATTTTTATCACTCATAATGTGCTCCTACTTTGCTTTTGCTTTGGGCATTATTGTATTGTAGTATGTTTCCGCGTATTCTGGCAATTCTTTTTTTACAAAAATGCCTGTAATGATCTTATTCTTTAGTTCTTCAGCACTTTTCTTCTGTGCGAGTTGAACAGGGACTGTATTATCCTTTTGTACTTTTAACATTTCAGTGGCATCTCTGGGTGCGTTTCTTCTACCATACTGTACAGGACATGCATCAATTATATCGAGTACGGAAAATCCTTTGTGTTGTATAGCCTGTTTTACAAGTTGTTCTGTTTGTGCCGTATGGTATGAAGTTGTTCTTGCTATAAATGTAGCACCTGCGCCTTCTGCAAGCTTAACAATATCAAATGGCGGATCTATATTTCCATAGGGCATGGTGGTTGCAATAGCCCCGATCGGCGTCGTCGGTGCAACCTGGCCGCCTGTCATGCCGTATATGGAGTTGTTAAATATCATGAGTGTAATGTCTATGTTCCTTCTTGCGGCATGAATAAAATGGTTGCCGCCTATCGCTACAGCATCACCATCACCGCTTATAACTATTACCGTTAACTTGGGATTTGCAAGTTTTATCCCGGTTGCAAAGCTAAGCGCTCTGCCATGTGTGGTATGCAAGGTGTTCATATCAAGATAGCCTGGTAATCTTGATGTACAGCCTATGCCCGAAACAACAGCTATATTATTTTTATCAAGCTTTAAACCATCAATCGCCCTCAGCATTGATTTCATCACAATACCATGACCACAGCCGGGACACCATATATGCGGCAATGTGCCTGTTCTTATATATTTTTCATACTCAAACGACATGTAAAATCTCCTTTACTTTATCTGTTATGTATTCAGGATGAATAATCTCTATATTAACCCTGTTAACCCCATAAACTTCTACCTTGCCCTTTGCAGACCGTTCAATTTCAAACCTTAATTGTCCGAAATTTAATTCCGGAACAATGATAAACTTAACTTTGGATGCAAGCTTTTCTATCAGCTTGTCGGCGAACGGCCATACCGTTATGTACCTTAACATGCCTGCTTTGATTCCCTCTTTCCTCAGCACATTTACAGCATATTTAGCGGCTCTTGATGAGGAGCCATAAGCAACTATTCCAACATCTGCATCATCAAGCATGTACTCTTCCCATTTGAACATGTCATTTTTATACATTTCCATTTTGTCTCTTATTCTTATTAATTCTGTTTCTATGATTTCTCCGTTGTTTGTTGGAAATCCGTCCGTACGATGGTTTAAACCCGTTACATGGAATCTGTATCCTGCCCCATAAGCCGCCATAGGAGGAACAAGCGGCAAAGGTGAATTCGTTACGTCGAATGGCTTATACCTTTCCGGCGGGACCGTAGGTTTTTGTCTATCAATAACCTCAAGCTCTCCTTTCTCAGGCAGGGTTATTGTCTCTCTCATATGGGCAATGATCTCATCAAGCAACAGTATGACAGGAACCCTGTATTTTTCCGATATATTGAATGCTCTAACGGTTTCCGTAAATATCTCAGGTATAGAATTTGGAGTTAGTGCAACTATTTCATGATCCCCGTGTGTGCCCCATCTTGCCTGCATCACATCACCCTGAGAAGGACCCGTTGGTGCACCTGTACTTGGTCCGCCTCTCATTACATTAACTATAACACAGGGAATCTCATTGAAACAGGCAAACCCGAGATTTTCCTGTTTTAGTGAGAAACCGGGACCGCTTGTAGCTGTCATAGATTTTTTACCCGTTAGTGATGCCCCTATGATACTGCCCATGGATGCAATCTCATCCTCCATCTGAATCATAACACCGCCATATTTCGGCAGCTTTCTTGCAAGCCCCTCTGCAATCTCAGAAGAAGGGGTAATAGGATAACCTCCATAAAACTGAATGCCTGCGTATAAGGCACCTTCTACGCAAGCCTCATTCCCGGATAAAAGTAATTTCTTTTTTGTCATTTTTCCTCCCTGGGTTTCTCAGGCAAATCTACATAAATAGCAAAATCAGGACAGAACAGCTCGCATCTTAAACATCCTGTACACTTATTAATATTCACAACCGTCACAAGCGAATCTTTCATAGCAAGAACATCCTCAGGGCAGTAGACTACGCATATCTCACATCCCTTACACCGTTCTTCTATAATTTTTAACGTGTGTTTTGCTTTTGTCTTTTGTTCTACAGTCTGTGCCTCAACCATCTATTTTCTCCCTTTTGATTTCTTTACTACCTTTTTATTAGATTTCAACACCTTTTTAACAGGCTTTTTTGTCTTTGACATTTTTTTTGAGGATCTTACTTTTATTTTTTTAAGCATATTATACATGGTAATGCCTATTTCTGCAGGACTCCTTGATACCTTTATTCCGACTGACTCAAGCGTTTCTATCTTATCCTGTGCCGTGGTTTTACCTCCGGTTATTATTGCACCAGCATGTCCCATTCTTTTACCCTTTGGAGCAGTTTGCCCTGCAATAAACCCTACAACAGGTTTCTTCATATTCTTTTTAATATACTCTGCTGCCTCATCCTCTGCTGTTCCACCAATCTCACCTATCATTACTACTGCATCCGTTCCGGGATCATTATTGAATGCAGTCAGTACATCAACGAAACTTGTCCCTATAATAGGATCCCCGCCGATACCAATTGCAGTGGATTGTCCAAGACCGAGATTGGTAAGCTGGTAAACAGCTTCATAGGTTAAAGTACCGCTCCTTGATATTATGCCTATCTTCCCGGGCATATGAATATGTCCCGGCATTATGCCGAGTTTTGCCTGACCAGGCGTTATAATACCGGGACAGTTAGGGCCTATAAGCCTTGTCTTTTTGCCGTTCATATATGCGGATACCTTAAGCATATCAAGTGTTGGTATACCTTCCGTAATACAAACAACGAGATCCAGACCCGCATCAACAGACTCCATTATGGCATCAGCAGCATAGGGTGCAGGAACAAAGATCATGGATGCATTGGCGCCTGTCTTCAATACGGCATCCTTGACGGTATTAAAAACAGGAAAACCCTCTACACTAATGCCGCCCTTACCAGGGGTAACACCGCCAACAACCTTTGTACCATATTCAGAACACTGTTTTGTGTGAAATAAACCGTTGCTTCCAGTAATACCCTGCACTATCACCCGTGTATTTTTATTAACAAATATACTCATAACTCTCCTTTCACTGCATTTACCACTTTATTTGCAGCATCCGTCATATCGGATGCCGTGATTATATTGAGCCCCGATTCATCAAGCATCTTTTTACCGAGCTCTACATTTGTTCCTTCAAGTCTTACAACAAGCGGAACATTTATGTTGATCTCTTTTGCAGCAGCAATAATACCCCCTGCTATAACATCACACTTCATTATACCTCCAAAGATGTTTACCAATATGCCTTTTACCCTTTCATCGGAGAGTATAATCTTAAATGCATGAGTAACCTGCTCCTTTGAAGCACTGCCGCCGACATCAAGAAAATTCGCAGGCTCACCGCCGTACAACTTTATTATATCCATTGTTGACATCGCAAGCCCCGCGCCGTTTACCATACATCCTATATTTCCTGTCAGGCTTATGTAACTCAAACCGTGTTGTTTTGCATCAAGCTCTGCAGGATCCTCTTCATCGATATCTCTCAGAGCCTCAATTTCCTTGTGCCTGAACAAAGCATTATCGTCAAAATTTATCTTTGCATCGAGTGCGAGAATATCGCCCGACTTCGTTATAACAAGCGGATTTATTTCAGCAAGAGAACAGTCAAGCTCTACAAACATTTTGTACAGAGATTTAACAAATCTCGTAAATTTGCCTACAAGATCTCCCTGAAGACCTAATCTGTATGCAGCCTTTCTTCCATAGAAATCCTGAATACCTGAAACAGGATCTATAAATTCTTTAACTATCCTCTCGGGAGATTTTGCAGCAACCTCTTCAATCTCAACACCGCCTTCTGTAGATGCCATAACAACTATCTTTTTTGTCGTTCTATCAATAACCACACCAAGATACATCTCTTTTTGCACATCGGAAGCCTCTTCTATGTAAACTTTTTTTACAAGTTTTCCTTCAGGACCTGTTTGATGTGTAACAAGTTTCATGCCGATCATCTGCGAAGCCATAGATTTAACATCCTCAGGGGTAGTTACAAGTTTTATGCCGCCCGCTTTACCTCTGCCGCCAGCATGAACCTGCGCCTTTACAACAAATCTTGGTGAGCCAAGTTGTTTTGCGGCATCATAAGCCTCATCCGCGGAAAAGGCTACTTTGCCTTTAGGTACGGCAACACCGAAGGCGGTGTTGAGA
>JAMCPX010000019.1 GCA_023382265.1 Deltaproteobacteria bacterium
CTTCAGTCTCAAGTTTAATGCGGAGTTGTTTCTGGTCATCAAAAGGACGATTAAAACAGCTATTATCAAGGTATATTCTCATTGAATCCAATTAAAATATTAAATTACTAAATTGTCAAATGTCACACCGAATAACTTTTATGTGTGGCAGGCCTGCGGGCTGGGCCTTTTCGCATGCCGGCGACCGGGTAAATTTGACCGCTGTCCTGGAGCTCGTGGACGTCCCTGGTCATGGCTGGCAGGCCTTTGTGCTCGTCCGTATTATGCAACTCCTCATACGGGATATCATTCGTTTAATGCCCTGCAGGATACTTATGCTTCAGGACCTGTCTTCGAGGTCCTCGAGGGCCTGCGCCGGTCCGGACCCGGGCTTTTGGTGTCCACGAGGATCCGAGCGGCCTCATATTTCGATTTGCAGCAACGATCTCGATGCCGTTCATAGTCTACTACCCTCTTTTCTCACCGACTCAATCCGCCGCGCCCGCGGTCAATATCCTGCTCGTGCTGCCGTTCGATCTCGAGCTGGCGCTGTTGATAGTCTTTGATCTCTTTCGCAAGATCGGGATGAGACCGCTCGATGATCTTCATGGCGTCCTTGTTCTTCGATAGCTCTGCATAGACACGATTCATACGCTGCTGCTGTTGTTTCGGCATGAAGTTCTTTTCCATGAGGTCTTTCTGATCGTGAATGGGGTCAGCTCACGAAACGGAGAATATCCTACGCTAAGCCTCCCCAAGTGCTCTTAGTGGCCTGAATTTGCCCTTTTTGACCTGTTTGTTTTGTTGCCAAATATAATCGCCGGTCAGGTTGATGTGCTCCCAGCCCAGTGGTGATAGGTGTGACAGGAGGCTTTCGTTGACGTCCTTCCCAGAGTCCCGGAGGGCCTGGACTGCCCGTTCCAGATAGACCGTGTTCCATAACACGATGGCAGCCACCACCAAGTTAAGCCCGCTCGCGCGATATCGCTGGTTTTCAAAACTTCGGTCGCGGACTTCCCCAAGTCGATTCAGGAATACAGCGCGAGCCAGCGCGTTTTTCGCCTCACCTTTATTTAAGCCAATTTGTACACGGCGGCGCAGTTCTACGTTCTGTATCCAATCAAGCGCAAACAACGTACGTTCGATGCGACCGAGTTCGCGCAATGCTATTGCGAGGCCGTTCTGGCGGGGATAACTGCCCAGTTTCCGCAGCATCAGCGAGGCAGTAACGGTACCCTGTTTGATCGATGCAGCCAGCCGCAAGATTTCGTCCCAGTGAGCACGGATGCGCTTAACATCGACATTTCCACCGATCAGGTTGGCGAGTGTCGGATATTGTTTATCATCGCCGTGGATATACAGGCGCTTGTCAGCAAGGTCGCGAATGCGCGGCGCGAAGCGGAAGCCGAGCAGGTGCATAAGCGCGAACACGTGGTCGGTGAAACCGGCCGTGTCAGTGTAGTGTTCCTCGATGTGCAAGTCCGATTCGTGGTACAGCAGGCCATCCAGAACGTGGGTGGCGTCACGCACTGTGGTATTGATGACTTTGATGTGAAATGGTGTGTACTGGTCGGAAATGTGAGTGTAGAACTGTACGCCGGGTTCCTGTCCGTATTTCAGGTTCACCTGACCAGCGAATCGACCCGGACCGCCGGCCTTGAAATTCTGCCCGTCGGACGACGATGTAGTGCCATCACCCCACCATGCGGCAAACGGCTGACGGAACTGGGCATTAACCAGTTCGGCCAAGCTGGCTGAGTAGGTTTCGTCCCGGATGTGCCATGCGTACAACCATGTCAGCTTGGTGTAGGTCATGCCAGGGCAGGACTCGGTCATCTTTCTCAGCCCAAGGTTGATGGCATCGGCAAGAATGGCGGTCAGCAGCAGGCGCTTATCTTCAGTCGATTCTCCGCTCTTGAGGTGCTTGAAGTGTCTGGTAAAGTCGGTCCAGCTATCGACTTCCAGGAGCAGATCGGTGATTTTGAGGTGCGGCAACAGACTGTAGGCTTGTTGTATCAACACTTCGGCCTCATCCGGCACTGCGTTTTCCAGCGGCGTAATCTTGAGGTGTCCTTGGCTTGTGATAGAGGCATCGGGTAACTCATTAGCGGCAGCCATCTTCTCTACAACCGCCAGTTCCCGAACCAGCACGGCCAGCCGCGCTTCCAAGAAGCGGTCGCCGTCAGTATCGACGGCGAGCTCAAGCTTATGATGATTGCGTTGTACCGCATAGCGCGAAGGTGGCAGCAGGTATTCCTCGAAATCCTTGAATTGGTGCGAGCCCTGCACCCATATGTCGCCTGAGCGCAGCGAGTTCCTCAGTTCGGACAACACGCACAGTTCGTAGAAGCGGCGATCCAGCCCGTCCGGCGTCCGTACCAAGTTTTCCCATCGCTTGCGTACAAACGAAATGGGCGCATCATCCGGCACTTTGCGCGTCTGTCGCTCATTCATACTCCTGATCACTTCAATGCCGGCCAATAGCTCGCGCGACGCCGGCGCGGCCTTCATTGTCAGTGCGTCCAGGAAGGCCGGTACGTAACGCCGAAGCTGGTTGAAGTTGTCGCCGACCAGTGCCAGGTAATCGAAGTTTTCAGGCTGGGCCAGCTTTTCCGCCTCTTTGATACTCTCACTAAACACGTCCCATGGGATAATCGCCTCAATGGCTTCAAACGGATCTTTTCCCGACTCCTTGGCGTCCAGCAGGGCGCGGCCGATGCGCAAGTACAGGCGCACCTTGTCGTTGATCTCCTTGCCGGACTGCTGAAAGCGGTCGGCGTGATTGCGTTTTGCCTTGCTGAACAACGCACCCATGAATCGGTCATGCATGTCTATGATTTCGTCGATCAGTGTGGCACGTGTCTCAAGCAGCACCGCGACCAGGGTGGCATAGCGCCGGCCGTGTTCGAGGTCGCGCAAGTGTTGGGCGGTCATCTGCCCACCTTCACGAGCCAGTTTCAACATACGGTTCTGGTGGACTGCGTGCTCGAGTCCCTCCGGCAACGATAGTTCGCTGATACCTTTCAATCGCTCCAGGTGTGCCAAGATGTGCTTGGGTTTCGGCGGACCGGGCGGTTGGCGAAGCCAGATGAGGCCGCTGCCCTTGGTGCCTTCGCATTGCGTCAACAACCCGTCCAGGACACGCCGGTGATAATCGGAGAGAGGTGCAGTCAGTGCCTTGTACATCTGACGTGTGCCGCGTATGAGAGCCTCACTACATAAGCGCTCGATGACATCCACTGCCGCAACATCTCGACCAGCTTCTCGGCCAGTACGATGCCACGGTCGGTTTGCTGAGCCAGATCGGAGAGCTCGTGCATAAACCGCTGGTAATCGGGGATAGAGAATGCGGTCAGGTTAAGCCAGGTTCGCAATTCCAACAGGTGCTCCCATCGGGTTTCCGCCCGCTTGGCATACTGTGGCCAGACGTCAGGTGCGATGTGCAACTGTCGCCCCACCAGCACCAGCAACGCCGCTGGCGGTTCTGCGTCGGCTGGAAGGGCAAAACCGGGATAGCGAAGGTAGCAGAGTTGCACCGCAAAGCCAAAGCGGTTATGGTTGCCTCGCCGCTGGCGAATTACCGATAGATCGGGTTCGGAGAAAGTGTAATGCCGAATGAGTTCGTCATCAGAGACCGGGAAAGCGAGCAGCGAAGCCCGCTCGGCGGGTGTTAAAAAACTGCGCCGCGGCATGGTCAGTCATCCGTTCGCAGGTATTGGTACAGGGTCTCGCGGCTTATGCCGAGTTCACGGGCAAGCTTGGCTTTCTTCTCGCCAGCTGCAACCCGTTGCTGCAACTTGACTACCTGATCGGGTGAGAGCGACTTCTTGCGGCCCCGGAAAGCACCGCGCTGCTTGGCGAGCGCGATGCCCTCACGCTGCCGCTCAAGAATCAAAGCTCGCTCAAACTCGGCGAACGCTCCCATCACGGACAGCATCAGGTTCGCCATCGGTGAATCCTCGCCGGTGAAGATTAGGTTTTCCTTGATGAACTCAATGCGCACACCGCTCTTTGTCAGTTTTTGCACCAGTCGGCGCAGATCATCGAGGTTACGCGCCAGTCGGTCCATGCTATGCACCACCACGGTATCGCCCTCGCGCACGAAGGACAGCAGGGCGTCGAGCTGTGGCCGCTTGGTATCCTTGCCCGATGCTTTGTCGGTGAAGACCTTGTTGACCTTGACGTGTTCAAGTTGTCGTTCCGGATTCTGGTCGAAACTGCTGACCCGGACGTAGCCAATGCGCTGATTGTGCAAAATATCCTCCTGGCAAAATGTGTCAGGATGAACTCTATGACCTTTGACGGAATGTGTCAATAAATTAATTAACAGACTCTATTCTGACGTTATTTGAACCCTTTCCTTACGTCCAATTAGAGTGTACTCTAAATGGACGCATCGTCATACGGCCGCCCCTGACAATCTTTCTTACATTATAGGATAATGAGGAAGCTTAGCGTACGATATTTTCCGTTTCGTGAGCTGACCCCTAATTGTGCGTGATAATACCCAAACTATGGGTGTTTTCACACAGCATGTTATAAATGAAAAGGAGAAACAAAAACGTAATTCTCATAGAAAACAGAGGGTTACTTAAACATATCATGGTATTGAAGTTGGCACAGAACACGCTTAATCAATATTGTTGCTATTTAAATTCATTAAGGGAGGCAAATATGAGTTTTAAAAAGGCATTTAAACTTGCAGCTTTTTTGGCACTTGTAAGCATCCTGATCGTGGGATGTAGTGGAAAAAACGGGAATAACGGTGCAAATGGCCCCAGCGGGGCTAATGGTGCGCCCGGTATCAGCACGGGTACTCTGTCAGGCACGGTGGTAAATAGTGCAACCCAGAACCCTATTGCAAATGCCACGATAGCATTAAATCCGGCAGTTGCGGCAAATGTATCAACGGATACAAACGGCAAATTTACGTTCGCCAATATACCCATAGGCCCATACGAGGTGATTGTCAGCGCTTCCGGATATAATCAGTTAACGTCAGATTCAATAGCAGTAGTTGCAGGAATGACATTGACGACAATTCTGTCACTTACACCAGGACCGAAACAGTCCCCGTTGATTACATGGCCGTCTAATTATTATGTGAATTCGCTGGATGTGGGTCTTTACAATGTCGGTTATGGCTCAACAGTCAATATAACTGCGAACGTGAGCGATCCGAACTATTCTTCCTCAGCATTGACCTATACATGGACCGTCACACCGTATCCACAGTATGGAGGCGTTGAGACACTATTAGCTGGTGCAAATACCGCGTCCATCAATTTCACAACGGACAATTTTTCCAATCTCTCAAACATCAACTATATGTATTCTTTCCTTAACGGGATAACGCCGGAGCAAGCCAGAGACAGCATTATAGCAATAGGCCCAATGCAAGTAGGCCTCTACAGGATTGAGCTCTATGTAACAAACCCCGCCGGTGTTCAGGCAACATCAGCCATCATGGTAAGATCCGCAAGTAAAACAGCGGGTGTGGACGATGTGCCCATAGGTTTACCCGTTTATCTGAATTTTACTGAGACGACGCCGAATGTCACTTTTGCAAAGCCATTAGGTTCCAGTGCGGTCACTTCAACTATAGTAGCGACCTCTCCGACAACAGTGGTAATGTTCAAGCCTGATGTTGCGGGCATCTATTGGATAACAGAGACAACTTCCGGTAGTAGCTTTAGCATAGCAGCAGGATCATGGGCAGGGGCTTATTCGAACAAAGTAACAGGGACGTATGAAAGCCTGGGGTATGGCGGCGATGGCTCACCAGGCACCTGTACATACTGTCATAACGACGTCATTGCCCCTAATCGGTTCCCCCCGAACCATAATATTACACCACATGCAGTTATGTTCATAAATGGTATAAGCGGACTGCTCGGGGATGGAACCATAGGACCCTCAGGATATGAGCCCATCGATGAAGCACCTTATGACAATGCCCCTATTGATCTAACTACGAATGAAGTATGCTTAAGCTGCCATACGGTCGGCTATGATCAAGCAGAGCCTATTACTGCCAGTGGCTTCAATGTTGCAATGAAATCCACAGGCTGGACATTCCCGAGCGTGTTGCAGGCATCGAACTGGACAAGCATGCTCGGCCAATATCCGACTGTTGCAGCGTTTGGCAATATTCAGTGTGAGAGCTGTCACGGACCGACCAATTCTGACTTTCATATGACGACGCGGGGAGGCTTCGCAAACGAAGTAGATGCCGGGCCACGTATCATGTGGAATGCAGGAGTATGTGCTCAATGTCACGATTCTGAGGGTCCTGATTGGGAAGTTTCTCCGCATGCAACTCTTTCACTTGCAATAAGTGAAGCAACCATACAGCACAGCCCTTCAGCGGCCAACTGTGGCAGGTGTCATTCCGCACAGGGATTCAATGAATACCAGGGTGAGATCTCATCAGGGGTAAACAACGGCATGCAGCCCCTTGGAGGCTCTATACCATTCAACACAACCCAGCTTGCGGCACTCGGACTTACCACACCCGAGGTTCAACCGCAGTCATGTCAATCATGCCATGACCCGCATGATGTAGACTACCCGGGTCTTTCGAGCCAGTTGAGGGTATACAATACTGCATCCCTTGCTGCAGGCTTTACTGTTCAATCGGTTGGTGCTGGTGCAACATGTATGCTGTGCCACAACACAAGAAACGGCCTGCATAACGATTCTACGGGCATAGCGGACTACGAGGCACCTCATACCCCGTCTCAGGCGGACATACTTATGGGACAGAATTCATACTTCACAGGAATTACCGGGACTACGACGATCTACGTATCAAAGCATGCGAACTTGTCGGATACCTGTGTAACATGTCATATGACGTTCAATCCCAATAACCCCGGGGGCGCACCATCGTCACATGTGTGGACTATCAACCCACAGGATAAAGGTGCACTATGCCAGAACTGCCATGGTGTAGGTACTACGGGGGACGGCCTGCAGACAGAGGTTACCGGCCTGCTGAACAAGCTCGATACCAAGCTCTCCAACGATGTACAGACAGCAATCAATTTCTCTGCTGGAACGAATTCCATATATCTTGGTACTACATCGCCCGTAGCGACGCCGGTCACGGTCTCGACCTTTATTTCTACACGTGGGCAGGAAGGCTATGTGATAACCGATAGTAGTAATATAACGTATACGGTCGCTGTGAGTTCTATAACGACGGGCACGTTCACCGGATATGTATTCCCACTGAACAATGCTGCAAATCCGACAGCAACAACTATTGTTGAGGCAGGCTGGAACTATTCGCTGGTAAACAGTGACGGCAGCCTCGGCATCCACAACCCGACGTACATATTGACCATACTGGACAATTCAATACAGCAGTTGCCGTAGTTAAACAAATAGTGTAAGATTTTTAAAGTGGTGGCGGCCACAGTGCGCCACCACTTTTTTGTTTAACCAGCGTTCGGCGGTTTTCTTCGTTTCACCCCCCTGTTGATTTGAGTGGAATACACACTCAGGGCATGAGAGAGTTGTTAATAAGTTATACAGTACCATAAATAAGAAAAACCGATCCGAAACTTTTAAAATGGTCAAAGGTTTAATACTTTGAAGAAAACTCTACGATAGGAGGGATAAAAATGAAAAAAAAGCTGATATTAATGGCATTAATGCTCATAGTTGTCAGTTGCGGTAAAAATAGCAGCGGTACGAGTACTTCAACAAAGCCTTCGGTGCCAAATAACCTTACCGCTGTTGTTAATAATAATACTGTTTTACTTACATGGAATGCTTCTGCTCAAGCAACCGCGTATAACATTTACGATTCAATTGTAGCTAATGGACCTTATACAAAGATAAATTTTACAACGACAACAGCTTTCACAGTAACAGGATTAGCGTATGGCACGGCATACTATTTTGTTGTAACAGCTTTTAATAGTGCAGGAGAAAGTAGCTACTCAACCCCAGTCAGCGCCACAACGACATCGAGTACCACAAGCATTCTGTATGGAGTAGACATGAATCGTTTTGAGATGTATCCTGAATTATCATCCCAAGGGATAATCGACACATTTACCGAGACTGAGCAGCTCGGAGTTGATTTTGTGAGGTTTGGCATAGATTGGCCAACTGTTGAATCTTCCCGGAACAACTGGAACAAAAACTTTTTGTCTGCATTATTCAGTATGTTTCAAACGTATCATCTTAAAATGCTTGTTGAATTAAGCGGACCACCCTCTTGGGCAAGTTCAAATCCGACTGCAACCGACCCTTATGATTATCCACCTGCCAATTATCAGGACTTTTATAACTATGTGCAGTATGTAGCCAATTATGCACAGCAACATTTCCCAGGTATTATTATCGGATATAAGGTACTGAATGAACCGAGCAATGTTGATTGTATGACAAATGGAGGTTTACCGCCGACAGCATATGCCCATCTTGTTTATGAAGCGAAGCAAGCAGTTGAATCCGTATCACCAACCATTCCGGTAATGACAGGAGGCATGTGGTCAGTTGGTGTTAGCCATACACCTCCACCTGGGTGTCCCAATGCCATGAGTGTTTATGACTATCAGAATGATTTCATGACTGATTCTACATATCCTGTATGGAAATATGTTGATGTTGCGAATCTTCACATGGGCGTTATCAATTCATCGCAAACAGGTATATGGCAGCGAGCTATCAATCAAATTCAGGGACTTTCAGGAATGTTTTCACAATACAATCCAAACATTCCGATATGGGTTGATGAGTTTGCATATACATCACTTGGCCAGGACCAAAACGTACCCGGATATCAATGCAATCAAACCGGCAACACACAAGCTTGTGAACAGATACAGGCAAACTACATAACAGATGCCCTGAATACACTTATCGGAATACCGCAGGTTAAGGCTGTATCTTGGACTTTCATGGTTGATGATCCATGTGCCACATCAGGTAATATAGATTTGGGGGTTCTTGCTATTAATAGCCCAAGTGCTGGTTATGATGGCTGTGAAAATGTGTCTGATGCCGATGTGAGCGTAAAACCGGCTTATAGTGCTTATCAAAGCTTTATCCTGTCTCATAAATGAGCGTTGTGAACAGAGGTCTTGGGAGAGCCCTCATTCATTGCGTATAGTATACGGAAAGTATTAATAGACATAACATTTCTTTTATGTTAAAAGTCAAATCATCGAACGTTGTCTTATTTCCTTCTCCCCACTCCTTATAACAATAAAGATATCGAAATTGGCCTATTCACTGTCCTGTGTGCCAAAACTATATCATCACTCTTTTATCAGCAGACATGCCTACATTCTGGCAGCTGCATTACCTCGATCAGGTAATAGTAATGAGCAACGCAGTCTTATGGAAAGCAGACATCTTATATCTTAAGAGCTGCAGAAACGTTATAGCGTTTGCTCAAAAATACCGATGCAATAGTTTGTGTCCACAGGTTATGCAGCCATATTGATACGGTATGGCTGTTTATGTTTAACAACAAACATAATCCTGCTTAATAATTTTCTTGTAATGCGGATAATCGCCTTGTTCTTCGGCATCCGATGCGCCAATTTGTTAAACGCCATTATGAGTGCAGGGTCCTTTTTCACGGCAACCCAGGCACTCTCTATAAGGGGTCAGCTCACGAAACGGAAAATATCCTACGCTAAGCCTGCCCATTATCCTATAATGTAAGGAAGATTGTCAAGGGGCGGCCGTATGACGATGCGTCCATATGAAGCATACCCTAGCCGGACGTCAGGAAAGGGTTTAAAAAACGTCAGAATAGAGTCTGTAGATTAATTTATTGACACATTCCGTCAAGGGTCATAGAGTTCCAGGCCGACCGAGAATAGGCAGTTTTATAATTCAAAATATTCTTCATTTCTGAGAGTGAAAGTGGTATAAACAAGCTATGAAATACACAGCTAAAAAGGAGCATTGATGTCTAAATTCAAACCGTATCGCAAAGAGCAATTATATCTCCTGCCGCCCAGTATAGAAGATTTTGTTCCCGAAGGACACATGGCAAAGTTTGTGTATGAGACAGTACAGGGATTGGATACCACAGGTATTGAAAATAAATACAGTGAATTAGGACAAAACACCTATCATCCCAAGATACTACTAAAATTACTTTTTTATGGATATGCAACAGGGGTGCGAAGCGGGCGGAAGATAGCAGCACGATGCGAAAGTGATACGGCATACATGTATCTTGCAGAGATATACCAGCCAGATTTCCGGACAATAAATGATATTGCTTATCCACTTTCTTCCATCATCCATTTTTATACTATCTAATTTCGTTGACATTTAAGCTCTCTTTGGGTTCGGGTACACTGGCTTTTTCGGTTCAGTAAAGTCGTTATATGTTCTTGATCTAGTAAACATCAAATATTTTAGTATGTCATTAAATATTTCGATAGGACGCCTTCTGTTATCAAACCGTACCGTAAATTCATTAAGATAATTCTGCATGTGCTTTTTAGAGATATATCGATGTGTACCTTTAATCCATGCTTTTAAATTCACAAATACTCGATGTACCCTTGGTAGTTCTTTGCTTATATCTTCTAGCGTATCTGCATGTATCGGGATATGATCATATCCGAGTCTTTTTAAGCCTGCATAACCACGCCATCCGTCCGTTTTGATTGTACTACCCTTATTTACATGATCTCTCACAAAACTTTCAAGGTTTTCTGCGCTTGCAGAATCTATATGCCTTAAAAATACCCGTCCAGATGCGTAGTTTTTATAAACTTCTACAGCACACACAACAAGGACTTTGTTCCCTGATAACGATCTACCTTGTTCATCGCCTGTAAATAGATATGTTTCATCAACTTCAACATTGCCCTGTAGTTTATCCCGATCTTCTATTACCATGCCTAAACGGAGCTTCTGGAGCCAACTCCATGCTGTTTGATAGCTCCCGAAGTCCATCTGTCTGTATAATTCCATAGCTGATATACCTGATTTATTGGTTACTATTGTATAGATTGCCCAAAACCAATCTGTTAAATCCTTATGCGTATTCCTCATTATGGTGTTTGATGTCAGGGTTTCCTCATGTCCACATCGTTTACAACGTACCGAGCCATGAGAAGGCAAATAAGTATACTCTTTGTAATGACATATATAACATTGCCAGCCTTCTTCTCCAAACTTAATATCCATCATGTATTTAAGGCATTTCTCATCTATATTGAAGTGCTGCATAAAATCTTTTACAGAATGAATTTGAAAGTTAGACATAGTTTATTCCTTTTCCTTTATTTATGCTATATGTATGTCATTATCATCTTTTTTAGTATCTTGTAGTATATCTAATTCTTTTTTGTGTTGTTTTAATTCATTCTCAAGGTCTGTTTCATATTTACTATTCATAGTAAACATTAATATAAGGACAATAATAAGAATTATAGTAAGAAGTATAATCCTCATATAATTATCCTTGTTTGCAAAAGCTATTATAGGACTTATCACTATAAATATACTGAACAAAAAATTGTATATCCTTCTTTTGTTTCTCTTTAATTGATTTGACATAAGTACCTCCCTTTGTTTGAGAGTGTACCATAAATCCGTTGACTTGTCTTGTTTTGTCCATTAGGCTATACCTCCTTATATAGGGTAAATATGCGTAGTAGTGGGGAAAATAGGATAAGCATTAAATGATTTCAGGAAAAACAATCTCAACGAGATAGAGCTCTATTTTATAGAAATAGTGAGGGTATGCAAAGAGGTTGGTTTAATAAAGATAGGGGAGATCAGTATCGATGGAACCAAGATAAAGGCGAATGCAGCAGCTCGGAGGACCAAAGACAAAGGCTCTTATGAGAAATGGCTTAACAATATAGAGGGAGAGATAGAAAAGATTCTGAACGATGCAGACGAAACCGACCGGAAAGAAGATGAGTTATATGGAGATAAACGAGGGGATGAACTGCCCGAGGAGCTCAAGACAAAAGCCAGATTAAGAGATAAGATTAAATCGGTATTGGCAAGTTTAAAAGATGAGGAAGAAAAAAGAAATCTTACTGATAAGGATGCAGTTTTTATGAAAGAGCGGAGCGGAGTTATAACCCCAGCGTATAACTGTCAAATCAGCGTATCAGAAGGGCAGATAATCACAGCAGCGGAAACAGTAACCGAGAGTAACGACAGGAAACAGCTCATTCCGATGATAGAAAAATCAGAGCAAGTAACTGAGGAGCCAGTAAAGGTGGTATTAGCAGACAGCGGTTATGCGAGCTATGACAACTACGAATATCTATCAGCTAAAAGCAAAGAAGGGTATATTCCAGACCAATATTTAGAGAAGATAAAGCACGAAGAATACAATAAACTCGAGAACAAGTATCACAAAGAAAATTTCAAGTATGATAAAGAAAAAGACCTGTACATCTGTCCTGAGGGCAACGAGCTCAGATTTTACAAAGAGAGGGACAGTGAAGAAGGGGTAAGAAAAAGGAAGCAGATGATATACAAAGGTACAGAATGCAACACGTGCGCTGTAAAAGGTCAATGCACCACGGCAAAATACAGGACAGTAGCTCGTGAAAAACGAGAAGAGCTGCAGGAACAGATGCGACAGAGGCTGCTTTCAGCAGAAGGGAAACAGATATACAAAAAGCGAGCATACACGGTAGAACCTGTTTTTGGACACCTAAAATATAATCTTGGCTATAAGAATTTTCTCTTAAGAAGTTTGGAAAAAGTAAGAGGCGAATTTAAGCTTATGTGTATAGGGTACAATTTAAGGAAGATATTCAACTACAGGATGACGATGAGTGCAGTATAAGGACAGTTTCAAGGGGAGTAATGACAAAAAAGTAGTAGAATTTATAAATAAGCTTTAATTTTTTGTTGAACAAAGAATTCTCGCAATTTTAATATTTATTCCTTAGTTTCCAAACAATTCTCGGTCGGCCTGTCAAGATCAGACACCTTTTCCTTCCTCAAAAGTACATTTGAACAGCAAAATAACTCAAAGTATCAGCATAAGATCGGCATTCTTCTCATTTCTTGATTTTGTTTGACCAATCTATATAAATTTCATAGAGTTTATAGAGATGGGGTGTTTCAAAATAAAAGAGTTATGAAGAATTTTATTACCAATAGCGGAGAACAGCATTTAAATAATCGCTTGATTGAACTGATTGAAAAGGCTGAAGAGCTGAAATTTCTTGTAGGCTTCTTTTATTTTTCAGGTCTTCAAGAGCTTTATGCGGGGCTCAAACAAAATCCAGATGTAACCCTCAAGATCCTGGTAGGATTAAATGTAGATAAAACAGCCCATGGCCTCATAGAGTACGGCGATGCATTAAAGAATCTATCTGATGACGAAAGGACCTTTCTATTTTTCAAATCCATAAAAACCTCTGTCAATACAGAGAATTTTGATAACAATACATTCTATGAGCAAGTGCGGTTTTTCCTTGATCTTATAAAACAGGATAAGCTTATTCTCAGAAAGACCCACGAGCCGAATCACGCAAAACTTTATATCTTTAAACTTACCGCGGGACAGGTTGGAAGGAACAGGTTGTTTATTACGGGCAGCAGCAACCTGACAAGCTCTGGTCTTAAAGAACAGCATGAGTTTAATGTAGAAATAAGTGACTACGGGGTTGAAGATGCAGAAGAATATTTTGATGCATTGTGGAACAAGGCTGTCTTGGTTACAGAACACGAGCCCACGAAGGCAAGGCTTATCAGGCTACTTGAGAAGGATACACTTATAAAAGCGATCACACCATTTGAGGCGTATGCCTATGTTTTAAAGACCTATCTTGACACGTTTCAGGGGAAAAGTCTTGGACAGAGGGTCATTGAGGTATTAAGGGAAAATGAATACAAGACCTATCAGTATCAACTTGATGCAATAAGCCAGGCACTGGCCATTATTGAGCAAAACAATGGTGTGATCATTGCGGATGTGGTCGGGCTTGGTAAAACGGTTATTGCCAGCGCGGTTGCCTTTGAAATGAAGAAAAGGGGCATTGTTATTGCACCGCCGGGGATCGTTGGCGATAAAAGGAAAGAATCCGGATGGAAACGGTATCTTGAGGACTTTCATCTGACAAGCCTGGGCTGGGATGCATACTCATCCGGTGATCTTGAAACGGTTATGAATGTTGTATCTCAGGCAAAGGATATTGAGGTTGTGATTATTGATGAGGCACATCGTTTCAGAAATCAAGATACACAGGATTATGAGTACCTTAAGAATATATGTAGAGGTAAGATCGTCATACTGCTTACAGCAACGCCGTTTAACAATCGGCCAGCGGATATATTTTCTTTGCTCAAATTATTTATCACACCCAAACGTTCTTCGATCACCCTGAGTGATAACCTTGAGGCCGAGTTTGATATATTTAGGATAATCTTTGATAAGCTTGCATACATAAGCAGGTATTATACATCATCAGACTCCAAGAAGAGTAATAGGGCATTAAGTCTTTATAAATCTATCTTTGGCAAAGACGTGATAGATATAAAGGATGTAAAATACCGTGCACATTATCTTGCAAAACAGATAAAGGAGGTCATAGAGCCTGTAACGATCAGGCGAAACCGGCTGGACCTCCAGAAGAATCCTTCTTACCGGGATGAAGTGAAAGATCTCTCCAGGGTTGAAGACCCGAAGGAATGGTTTTTTGAACTTACGAAAGAACAGTCAGAATTCTATGATACCATTATAAACAAGTACTTTGCCCTGCCGGACAACGGAGGCAGGTTCAAAGGAGCTATCTATAAACCATTTGTTTATGAAAAGGGTAAGACCCCGGATTTATTCGAGGTTGATCTCACAGAGGAAGAGAATCGTCAGTATCAACAGCAGGCTAACCTGTATGATTTTATGCGAAGATTGCTGGTGAAGCGGTTTGAAAGTTCATTCGGCGCATTCAGGCAGAGCTTGATAAACTTCAAAGACATTACACGTATAGTCAAAGAATTTTTAGATAAAAAGGGCAAATATATCCTTGACCGCGCACTGGTTCAAAAGATCTATAAGGAAGATGAGGATACAATAGAAGAAGCGCTAAAAAACTATGCAGAGCAAATACGAAAGGGCGAGTATCCTAAGAACCACAAGATCTATGAGATAGATAATTTTAAGGACAAGCAAGGATTTCTCAGTGATATTGATGCTGATATGGCTCTATTTGATGAAATCTTAAAGCAAATAGATAACCTTAAGCTTGTTGCTGTTGGTAATGACCCGAAGTCAGCATGCCTTATCAAAAATATCAGCGGCATTCTCAATGCATCCAGAAAAAAAGGTGGGCCTAAACGGAAGGTCATTATCTTTTCAGAGTATAAGGATACTGTGGAGTATTTAAACCCTATATTAAAAGGAGCTTTTGATGATAGGGTTCTCGTTATATCTGGCAATCTTGCGGCAAGTGAGGTTAAGGATATTAATAGAAATTTTGACGCTTCCAGTCAGGAACAGGATGATACATACGATATACTTCTTACAACAGATAAGCTTTCCGAGGGCTTTAACCTGAACAGGGCAGGCATGGTTATAAACTACGATATTCCATGGAATCCCGTACGCGTAATCCAGAGAGTCGGCAGGATCAACCGTATTAGCAAAAAGGTATTTGAAAGCCTGAATATCGTGAATTTTTTCCCCACAGAAAAAGGAGCGGATCTGGTTAAGTCACGGGAGATTGCGGGAAACAAGATGTTTCTCATTCACAATGCACTTGGTGAGGATGCAAAGATCTTCGATATAGATGAG
Organism: Deltaproteobacteria bacterium; assembly: GCA_023382265.1. Taxonomy (NCBI): domain Bacteria; kingdom Pseudomonadati; phylum Myxococcota; class Myxococcia; species Deltaproteobacteria bacterium. The sequence goes on from JAMCPX010000019.1 coordinate 15,737, forward strand.
GCGCCAAGCCCTTCGGGGTTGTATAATAAGATACTTCAAAATCCAGAGGGAATGGAGCAAGAAAGTTTTTATACAAGGCTCCTGAATGATTATGAGCAGATAAAAGAAAAGCATCCGGAGCTGATAGCATCATTCAAGGATTACCCGCCAAGGATAAAGGTTGCCAAAAAGGGTAAGGAGGATGAGCTCTTTGTTGTCATTAAAAAGGGGAGGCTGTTTGTCCATCATAAAAGATATGCTGAGATTGATGATAAGCCATCCATATCAGTAGTTGCATTGGAAGATATATACGAAAAGATTATAGCCGAAGAAAATGAACAAGCTTTGCCATTAAGTAAGAAGTTCTGGGAGCATTATGAAGGGAGCAAGAACTTCAGAAAACAAACAACGAGCATCCCAAAAGAACAAAGCCTTGAGCAAAAATCGATCAATGTCTTGAATACGCTTATGAGAACTACTGGCTATGACGCATTGATTCCTCATACAGATTTCTTGAGAATGCTTTTAGAGGACATCATTGATTACGGAAATCTTGCTGATTATACATTGCGCCGAATAATCATGTTTGATGTTAAGAATATAGACTGCACAGTAAAAGCAATAGTAAAGCTTAAAAAGGAGCTTGGTGAAGACTATCTTTACAGAGAAAAGGACAGTCTCAAGGAACTGACAAAGGAGATCATCATTGCCATAGAGAATAGGGCTATGTAATACATGTAAAAGATGCTATATTTATTATGTTGAAAGGAGGTAATGAATATGAAAGCAGCAGCAAAAAAAATAAATCCGGAAGAATATATTCTTTCGGTTCTTTCTCCAGAGGAAAGGCTTAAAACTGTACTTAAAATTGCAAGTGAAGCATTTAAAGGGGCTAAATTAAGTGTAGAAGACATAGAAAATGCGATTAAAAGAGTCAGAAAGAACATTTACAAAAAATAAAGATAAAGTTGTAGTCGATACCAGCGCTTTGATATCTTGCTTTGCTTTCGGTGGAATACCAAAACTTGCCATAGAAAAGGTGTTTAAACAAGCAGAAATATTTATATCATGGGACCTTCTTGAAGAATATCGTAGAACTCCTCTGGAACTGTATTCAGCAGGCAAGATCAATAGAGAACAATTAGAAATTATAATATCTGGGATAGCAATATTTGTTATGGAAGCTAAACTTGTTGTTCCTACAACCAACTTAAATATTTGTAGGGATCCTGAAGACGATATGCTTTTAGAATGTTGTTTAGCTGCAAAGGCAAATATTTTAATTACCGGTGATAAGGACCTTTTAACGCTAAAAAAATTACCGTTTTCTTTGGATATTATAACTCCTCGTAAATACCTAGAAATTAACAAGTAACAAGAATAATGAGCAAGGATACCTTAAATGATATAATCGAAAAGTTTTCTCCAGAAGGCTTTGTTGATTTCTTCCGTTCTAAGAACCGCTCATTTAAACCATTCACGGAAAACCTTCAGCAATACAACGATGATATCTTTAGCGATGCCTTTTTTGTCGGTGAAATCCCCTTTGATAATGTTCAAAAGCTAGGTATCTATGCCTTCCGCGTAACAAAAGACCTCACAGAGCGTTCGAGCAAAAAAGCACAATATGAAAAAGGCAAAAAGATCATCAAAGAAACAAACTCAAATGCAGGGATATTTATATTCTATGACGCAAATGGTAACTTCAGATTTTCACTCATCTATCCAGAATATACAGGTCAACAGAGGCAGTGGTCGAACTTTAAAAGGTTTACCTACTTCGTAAGCCCGTCATTTACCAACAAGACTTTTTTAAAGCAGATAGTTGACGGAGACTTCTTATCAATAGAGTCAATCAAACAGGCCTTCTCTGTAGAGAAGGTTACCAAGGAATTTTATACCTCTATTGCAAACTGGTATTTCTGGGCTATTAAGCATTCACGTTTTACAGATGATGCAGAGAAGTTAGACAACGGAAGGAACATGGCGATCATCAGGCTTATAACCCGTATAATCTTTATCTGGTTTATGAAGGTTAGAGGGCTTATTCCAGATGAGTTATTCGATGAGGAAAAAATAAAAGAGAATCTCGTGGATGTATCGGCAAAAGAATCTACCTACTATAAAGCCATATTGCAAAATCTTTTCTTCGCAACCCTGAGCACAAAGCAACAGGAGCGTACATTTCGAAGTGAAACAAGAGGTCACAAAGGTTATAACCCAGATTATGGCAACCACCATGTATACCGCTATCAAAGGCTATTCAAGCATCCTGAGGCGCTGGAACAATATTTTAGTAAGATTCCGTTTCTTAATGGTGGTTTGTTTGAATGCCTTGATTATAAATCAAAGACAAATCAGAACAGGATTTACATTGACGGATTTACGGACTTAATGAGTTATCAGCCTTATGTCCCTAATTTTTTGTTTTTTTCAGGCGAAAAAGAGGTGGACCTTAACAAGGAATTTGGCACAGAGGAAAAATCCTACAAAGTGCGCGGGCTATTAGATATATTGTCCTCGTATAACTTTACCATAGACGAGAATTCACCTGATGATGCAGAGGTTGCACTTGACCCCGAGCTTTTGGGTATAGTCTTTGAAAATCTGCTTGCCAGTTATAACCCTGAAACAGCAACAACTGCAAGAAAAGCAACAGGCAGCTATTATACACCCCGTCCTATTGTTGATTACATGGTTACACAAAGCCTTATCCAGTATTTCAAGACAAACCTATCAGAAGAGGTAGCCGATATAGATGCAAATCTATCTAAACTATTATCAAATGATCATGGAGAGAACCCTTTTAATGAAGCAATAACCAATAAGATGATTGAATTCATAGAGCAGTTACGCGTTGTTGACCCTGCTGTTGGTTCTGGTGCATTCCCTATGAGTATGCTTAATAAGCTTGTTCTATTTCTTTCCAAGCTCGACCCGGACAACACCTTATGGAAGCAAAGACAGATAGATGCTTTAAAACAGAACATAAAAGATCCTGTTTTACAGAGCAAACTCATAGAGCAGGTCGAGAAGCAATTCCGTGATAAGAATGCGGATTATGGCAGAAAGCTATACCTTATAGAGAAATGCATCTATGGCGTGGATATCCAGCAGATTGCAGTTGAAATTGCAAAGCTGAGGTTTTTTATATCCCTTCTTGTTGATGAAAAGATAGATCCAGATAAGCCGAACTATGGTATAGAGCCATTGCCCAATCTGGACTTTAAGCTCATGCAAGGTAATAGCTTGATTGCTTCATTCGCAGACATTGATTTTGATAAGCTCATAACCCTGCAAACCCAGCAGGCAACCATAAGGTTTGAGAATAGATACAACCAGCTTATCAGCCAATTTGAAGAGGTAAAAAACCAATATCAAAACGAGCCGAATAAAGATACTAAAGACAAATTGCGTGAACAGATTGAAGACTTGCTCATAAAGATTTTTGAAGAAAAACTAAAGATACATTTTCCACAGTTAAAGGCTGTCCAAGAAAAGGCAGAAAGCCTCGCTACTGAAAAACAACGTACTGCATACATTGCCAGTGAAAAGAACAACCTTTCAAAGAAGCTCGGCTTTGATTTTGAGCAGATTGAAAAGGAACTTCTCGCATATACAGAAGGCAAGAAGCCAAAAGACTTTTTCCTATGGAATATATATTTTGCAGAGGTATTCAAAGAAAAAGGCGGCTTCGACATCGTCATAGCCAATCCACCGTATGGGGTGAAATTAACAATAGATAAAAAAAAGAGATTAGACAATAAGTTTGATTGGAACTCTACTACCAAAAATACTGCCATCTATTTTATTTATGCAGCTAATAGTATCTGTCACAAAAATGGAATCAATTCATTTATTGTACCAAAATCATTGTGTTACTCGGCAGGATGGAATAAATGCGCAGCCTTTTTATTACCAGAATTAAAGAATTTAATTGATAGTGGTAAAGCATTTGAGAATGTCAAATTAGAACAAGTCATTTTCTTAAAACAGAAGGCGTCGCACCACGCTTTTTATACTACTGGATTGTTTGATGGTAACAATGTATTGGAATTTGTTAAAGTATCAAAAGATTTATTTCTTAAATACAAAATCCTATTAGCTGGCCAGCACACGGAGGAATTAAAACTGATTAACAAAATAATAGATAATAATTATTGTGAATTTGGCCAATATGTCGAAATTGCAAGAGGGCTTAATTGGCAAAATAAAGTTAAAAGGTTTCCCGGTAAAACACCTATTTATCGAGGTGAACTACTTGATAAATATTATATACACAAAGCTATTGATTTTATTGATCTAAACAATTTTAATTCATTAGAATATGAATATCAACTAAAACCAAAAATCCTCAATCAATTAGCAATTGCGCATGTTAAAAATCCATATCCGCATTTTTATTTGCAAGCAGCAATGGATCTTAATAAACAAATAGTTTTTGAAACAATATCTTGTACTTTTATAAAAAATTCACAAATAAATATAAAGTTTTTATTGGCTATTAATAATTCTAAATTATTTGCATGGTTACTATACAAATTTATTTATAGTACCGCAATCCGAAGTACACGTTATGACTTTCAATATGTTGGCCGAGTACCTGTTCCTAATCTTGATGATGTAAACGAACAGCCCTTAATCTCTTTAGTCGACAAAATCCTCTCCATCACCAAAGACATAGACTATTTACGAAATCCAGACAAACAGACAAAAGTGAAGGAGCTTGAAAAGGAGATAGATCGACTTGTTTATCAACTCTACAACCTCACCCCGGAAGAGATCGAGATAGTTGAGGGGAAAAGTTGAAGACTGCAATATATTCAATAAAAATAGAAATAAAGTCCTATGAGAGCAGATGTCCCAACAGATCACAGAAATTGTTTCACAAATAACAGCCACCTACTATAACTGACTTGATTCAATCATCTAAATTTGTATTTCAGGACTACATTGAAGTTTTCATAGTATTTCCACCATATTATGGTAAATTGGTTTAACGGGTTACTAATTGAACAAGGGATTTGAGTTTCAGCAAAAGATTAGAATTTAAATGAATAGAAATAAAATAATTAAAATAAGCTATATTGTTAAACTAGTATTGCCTATTATTTTATTTTTAATCTCTATTTCAGGTCTAACACTTTATGATATTTGGCCAAGAGTTTCAATTCAAATTGGGGAATCCTTAAACCCACATAATCCTTTTGAAACACCTTTTATAATTAAAAATGAAGGGAATGCGATGTTAAAACATATTCAATACTTTGTTCTTTTTAAAGAGGTGGATTTGTTAAATAGTACCAAATTAATCAATATTTCAATTATAAGACCCAATGATATCATACCCCAATTAAATGTCTCGGAGATTTAAAGGGCACGAAAAGACGAAATACATAGTTGGTTATGTTAAGCACGAACAGACATGAAATTAACGCTTGTGTGGCTAAAAACGCCGTTTTCAATGCCGGGTTACGGAATACAGCACACATAATAATAAGAGATACGAAGTTATAAAACAGGGCAGAAAGCAGTTGCAACCCCTCCGCAAGTGAGGTAGGGGATCCTTACACGGAATTAACCACTTTCAACGCCTCGAAAGAAGGTTAAATGAGTTTATTGAAAAGAGGCGGCAAGTGGTACGTTAGACTACGGCATAGCGGTCAGGATGTGTGGCGTGCAACAGGTACAACCAATCGTAAGCTTGCGGAGCAAAGGGAGGCCGCAGTTACGTCTTGAGATGGCACAGGGTAGGTTCGGGCTGCAAGATGAAGGGAGCAGGCTGAGTTTTACGGTTTAAACAAGCGAGCAGGAGAGCGGGCTTGAAAGATTTCCGGTTCCACGACTTACGGCATCACTTTGCATCTATGCTGGTTCAGCATGGCATTGACAGATATGTGGTGCAGCGTTTACTCGGACATAAGACAGCAGCAATGACGGAGCGGTATGCGCATCTGGCACCCAATAATATGAGAGGTGGTGTAGAAGTTTTGGATAAGGTTGGCGATGTTGTAGCAAAAACGGTAGCAGGGCAGGTAGAAGGGCAGGTAGAGGGAGGACATGAAGGTATCTAACTACTTGAAAAACAACGGAGGGAGTAGGATTCGAACCCACGATCCACTTGCGTGGATAACGGTTTTCAAGACCGCCGCCATCAACCACTCGGCCATCCCTCCAGAGTATGATTATTGTAAGTTAACAATAAACTTACTAATATAATCAAGATAAATTTCAAACTAATTTATACATTTCTCCCGGCTGCAGCACAACAACGCGTTCACCAATACCTGCATCTTTTGCAGCACTTAATAACCTATTCACAGGCTCGTTCATTGGTTCCATTGCAAGTTTGAATGCACCCCAGTGTATCGGGATCATAACGCCCGCATTAAGATACTCAAAAGCCTTTACGCTGTCTTCCGGTGTCATATGGTGACCAAACTTAGACCATGGTTTATACGCCCCTATTGGAAGTAGTGCAACATTTAGTTTAAAAAGTTTCCCCATTTCTTTGATCTCATCAAACATGCCTGTGTCCCCGGCAAAATATATCTGAAACAAGCTATCTATTACATAGCCCTGATAAAGGCTTTTTAAAAATGGATGTCTGCCTTTAAAGTGGTTTGCAGGTACTGCTACGATCTTTAACCCTTGAGCTGTTGTTTGTTCCCACCACGAAAGACACCTCACATCCTTAAAACCATACCGTTTAAAATAGCGATCAAGACCATGCGGTACTATGACAGTAGCAGCCCGTGGTAATCTTTTTATGGTAGGGATGTCGAGGTGATCATAATGTCCATGCGACACAAGAACAAGATTTACCATATCCAATTGTGATTGATCAATACCTGGTTTATTTCGTCTTCTGATTATCCAGATCCTGTTGCTTAAATTCGGATCTGTAAGTATTACCGTATTCTTTATCGTTATAAGAACAGTAGAATGTCCCCCGTACAGGATACCGTTATTCATACCTCAATACTTCTGCCGGCGGTAATTTAGAAGCCTTGTATGAAGGATAGATAGTCGCAAAAAAACTTATGACTATGGCGGATATCGCCACAAGTATAAATATTTCCGGTTTCATTGTCACTGGAAGCGTATTTATATAATACACGTCCTTTGGCAGAGAAATGAAATGATACTGTTTCAACAGCATACACACGATATAACCGAGCAGCATACCGAGAGCCGTTCCCACGGTCCCGATAACCAATCCCTGATAAACAAATATGCGCATTATGCTTTTACTGGTTGCACCAAGCGCCTTTAGAATTGCAATGTCTTTTGTCTTCTCCACCACATTCATTATCAAACTGCTGACTATGCCCAAAGCTCCGACAAAAATAATAAGCAGGAGTATGATAAACATGACCGTTTTTTCGAGTTTTAATGCTGTGAATAGGTTTCTGTTTGTATTCTCCCAGCTTCTTGCATAATATGGAAAACCAAGTTCGCTCTGTATCAGATGAGCAACCTGCCTTGCTTTAAAGATATTTTTAATCTTTATTTCAAGCCCTGTAACGGTATCACCGGTATTTAAAAACTGCTGCGCATCTTTAAGCGATAGGTATGCAAGCCCTGAATCATACTCATACATGCCTGTAGAAAAAACGCCTACGACTTTAAATTTCTTCATCCTCGGTATCATACCAAGCGGCGTCATTACACCAAGAGGGGATATCACGTTTACGGTGTCCCCGTACTCCACACCAAGATTCTGCGCGAGCTCTTTACCTATAAGAATCCCGCTTATTTTTGCGTTGCTTTCCGGATCTTTGTATGTGCCCAACAGATCCGCCACGTTGCCCTTGATCAGGGTTCTGGAGATATCCGTTACATGTGATACGGTTGAAGGAGAGACCCCCCTTATGACAACGCCCGTAACATTATTGTGCGATGAAAGCATCGCCTGACTATAAATAAAAGGTGTAATACCCATTATCTGATCCGCGAGATCAAGTTTATTGTCCCGCTCAACCTCTTCTGTAAAATGAGACAACTCATTCTTAAATCCTGCTCTATCATCAAAAGGGTATTGTTTTATAATGTCGTTTTTCATACCATTCTTTAAAAAAGAACTTACTTTCTCATAATCATTCATGTTACCGGAAAATTTCAGAACAACTACATTCGCATTGGTTCCAAGTATTTTATTACGCAGATCATCCTCAAATCCTGTCATAACGGACAACACAATGATTAACGCCATTACACCCACAGTTATGCCTATAATCGACAGGAGTGTAATAACGGAAATGAACCTCTGCCGCTTTTTTGATCTTATGTACCTTATGCTTATATCTAACTCATAACTCATAATGATTATTCCTGTTTTTTGAGAAGAGGGAAAAGGATCACATCCCTTATGGATGATGAGTTTGTAAGTAGCATGACGAGTCTGTCAATGCCAATACCCTCTCCTGCCGTTGGAGGTAAGCCTACTCTGAGCGCGTCTATATAGTTTTCGTCCACTTCTTTTACCGCCTCATCGGCATCCACAACCTGCTGTTCAAACCTCTTATGCTGATCTACTGGATCATTTAATTCTGAAAAAGCATTTGCGATTTCCATGCCGGAAATGTATAGCTCAAAGCGATCTGCTATTTCGGGCTGACCGTCATTGCGTCTTGCAAGCGGCGAGACCTCAACCGGAAATTGCGTTACGAATGTTGGGTCTATAAGCGTATCTTCCACCAGCTTGTCGAAAACCTCAAGCTGTATTCCGGCAACGTCCGAACTCTGCTCCACTTTTAAACCATGCTCTGATGCGTATTTAGAAATAATTGTTTTATCTTTTAACCCGTCCAATGATAATCCTGTGCGTGTTGTAAGTGCTTCATAAAAAGTTACCCGTTTAAATGGTGAGATAAGATTAATCCTTTGACTGTTAAATTCTATTTCACCATTCATACCGATCCGTTTTAAAACGTAGCCAAACATATCCTCGGTCATTTTCATGAGATCCTCATAAGTTGCATAAGCATAATAAAATTCAAGCATCGTAAATTCGGGATTGTGTTTTGTAGATATGCCCTCATTCCTGAAATTCCTGTTTATTTCAAATACGCGTTCCATACCGCCAACTATAAGCCTCTTAAGATAAAGCTCCGGAGCTATTCGAAGATAAAGGGGCATGTTCAGTGCATTGTGATATGTTTCAAACGGTTTTGCACTTGCTCCACCTGCAATCGTGTGCATCATGGGTGTCTCAACTTCAATAAACTCAAGGGATTTGAAAAAATCTCTTACGGCATCTATAATCTTTGCACGTGCTACAAATGTCTGCTTAACGTGTTGATTAACAATAAGATCCACATACCTTCTTCTATACCTTATCTCTACATCTTTAAGACCGTGCCATTTTTCCGGAAGTTCAGCGAGCGTTTTATTTAATATATTGAATTTTAATGCCCTGATCGTAAGCTCTCCTGTCTTTGTCTTAAACGGCGTGCCTTGAATCCATACTATGTCTCCCGTATCAAGCAGTTCAAAGGCGGAAAACTCTTTCTCATCCATTTTATTTTTCTGGACATAGGCCTGAATCTTACCCGTCCTGTCATGGATCACTATAAACCCTGCCTTACCAAAACCCCTTATAGCTATTACCCGTCCTGCTATTGATACGGTATCCGTTATTGATTCAAGCTCTTCATGGGTTTTATCATTATAAACATCTAATATCTGCTTATTCGTATGGGTTGGTTTGATAGTATTGGGATAGGGAGAAAAGCCGAGTTGTTTTAACTGTTCAAGTTTTTGCAGCCGCGTCTGATATATAGAATTATCTTCTAACATTATTTTAGCTCCATTTGTTTTAAGAGATATGCTTCAATAAAATCATCGAGCTTTCCGTCGAGAACGGAAAACGGATCATTCGATTGGTAATCCGTCCTGTGATCCTTCACCATTTTATACGGGTGCAGTACATAAGATCTGATCTGGTTGCCCCATGATATGTCTTTTTTACCGGCCTCTACTTTTTCTTTCGCCTGTTCTCTTTTTTTTAGTTCAAGATCGTAAAGCTTGCTTTTAAGCAGAATCATTGCCCTTTCTTTGTTCTGGAATTGAGATCTTTCGCTCTGGCACTGTGCAACGATACCCGTCGGTACGTGTGTTATACGAACAGCGGTCTCCACTTTATTCACGTTCTGACCGCCCTTTCCGCCCGATCTGTATGTATCCATTTTGATATCCTTCTCATCTATCTGTATTTCTATAGACTCATCTACCTCCGGATAAACAAAAACAGATGCGAACGATGTATGCCTTCTCTGATTAGAATCAAACGGCGAAATCCTGACAAGCCTGTGCACCCCGGCTTCTGCCTTCAAATATCCGTAAGCGTACTCACCGCTTATCTCCATTGTTGCATTCTTTATACCGGCCTCCTCTCCATCAAGGTAATCTATTACGGATGCATTAAACCCTCTGGATTCTGCCCACATGCTATACATCCTTAAAAGCATTTTTGACCAATCCTGTGCTTCTGTTCCGCCAGCACCTGAATTGATTACAAGGATCGCATTACCCGCATCCTGTTCATGCTTGAATATCTCTTTTAGTTCAAGATCTCTTATATCCTTAAATAGGGCGTTAACCTCTTTTGAAAGTTGTTCAACATATTCCTGTGAGGATTCATCTTTTATAAGTGTAAGCATGTCTTTAGTATCCGCAAGTTCTGTTTCGAGATTTTTAACCGTATCAGTAAGCTCTTCAAGCCTCGTTTTTTCTCTTAGCAGGTTTGATGCGCGTCTTCTGTCATTCCAAAAATCAGGGGTAGCTATGATAGTTTCAATTTCATTAATGCGTGATTTGACGGCATTAAGATCAAAGATGCCCCCTTATCCGGGTAAATTTATCCTCTGCCTTTTCAAAATCCGTTTTTAACAATTCATAATTAAACATAATTTTATATCTAATCAAAAGCTGTTGAAGAGATCAAGTAATTGATTACAAGTTATCTTCATTGATATTCCAATGAGAGGATACAGAAAGTATAGCATGACCATATCCGCCAAAGGCAGAAACAACTTCTCTTGACTCCCATAAATCTTCGGCTCCATACCAACCACCTATGGAATACTTTTGATTATTTAGAAACGAACTTCGTAAAAACTGACCATGAACTAAAATGTAAATATTTTACCACTCAATCCTATCCTTTTTAATTTCACGACAACAATCTCCATGCCAACCACAAATTGTGCCCCGCTTTACACAGCAGGAGATAAACAAAATCTAAGACGTTTAGAAAAGGAAATCAAAATTAAAAGGAATACATTTCTCTGTTGCATTTTTGTTAAACGCTATTGAGATATTAAGTTTATTCTTGTTTCGATTCCTTTTTTTTCTCTGCTTTACCTTTTTTAGGCTTCTTCTCTTTTACTTCTCTATCAACAAGCTCTATAAAAGACATGGGGGCGTCATCACCTAATCTATTCCTGAACTTTATGATGCGTGTATATCCGCCATTGCGGGTCCTGTACCTTTCTGCAAGCTTACTAAACAATTTAGCAACAGAAGTCTCGTCCCTTAATATTGCAAATGCCCTTCTCCTTGCGTACAGATCACCTCTTTTGCCAAGTGTTATCATACGTTCAACAACCCTTCTAAGCTCCTTTGCCTTTGCAATAGTCGTCTCAATCCTCTCATGAATGATCAAAGATATGGCGAGGTTTTTAAGCAATGCCTTTCTGTGAGAAGGCACTCTCCTGAATTTTCTACCATCTATATTATGCCTCATCGTTTACATTACTCCTTCACTTTATTGTCTTCACCCACATTATCAGTATTCATGCCAAGATGCAATCCAAGCTCTGCAAGTACCTCTTTGATTTCGGTTAATGATTTTTTACCGAAATTTTTCATCTGTAGTATTTCCTGCTCTGTTTTTAAAACAAGCTCACCGATTGTTTTTATATCGGCGTTTTTCAAGCAGTTGGTTGCCCTTACCGAGAACTCAAGGTCATCTATACTCTTATTCATCAAATCGGTAAAATTCTTTTCTTCCTTGGGCAGCTCTTCATGCACAACTTCCAGATTACCATACTCTACCAATTCACCTGTGAATATCGATAACTGATCGGATAGAATATTCGCTGCTGTTTGCAACGCTGTTATAGGTTTTATACTGCCATCAACCCATATTTCTATTATAAGCTTATCGTAATCTATTACCCTGCCAACTCTTGAGTTCCTAACCTGGAAATTCACCCTTCTTACCGGTGAGAATATAGAATCTACCGGTATTGTGCTTACAGGCAGAGCCTCGTCCTTATTTTCCTCCGCCGGGATGTAGCCTCTCCCTACCTTTGCAATCATATCTATATTTAGAACAGCATCTTTACCAAGTGTAGCAATCTTTACTTCAGGATTAAGTATAACCACCTTGTTGTCGGCAATAATATCCTTGGCAGTAATATCAGTTTCACCTTTTGCCCTTATTTTTATTTCTCTTTCTTTTACATCTAAGAGCTTTAATCTGACCGTTTTCAGATTAAGAATTATCTCCATAATATCTTCGTACACACCTGGAATAGTAGAAAACTCGTTTGTTACACCTTCTATATTAACAGATGTTATTGCAGCTCCTTCTATGGACGACAGTAGTATTCGTCTTAAGGTATTGCCGATCGTTGTCCCATACCCTCTCTCAAGAGGTTCAATAGTAAATTTGCTATAAGTACTGGTCTGGGTATTTGTATCTATAATTATACCTTTCGGTTTTACAATGGGTTGTAAACTTCTGTGAGCCATATTTTCCTCCTACGTATTAATGTTTAGAATACAGCTCTACTACAAGCTGTTCCTGGACCAAAATCGATATATCCTGTCTTTCCGGTAGTGTTTTTACAGTTGCCTTAAAAGATACGGGATCGAGTTCCAGCCATCTTGGCACTGCTTGTTTTGCTGAAGAGCTTATTGAAGACTGTACATTAACGTTTGATTTGATTTTTTCTTTAAGTTCTATCGTATTACCTATTCTTACAACAAATGAAGGGATATCCACTTTTTTTCCATCTATTAGTATAAAGCCATGATTAACAAGTTGTCTTGCATTCTTCCTTGATGCAGCAAACCCAAGGCTATAAACAACATTGTCAAGTCTGCGCTCCAGAAGTGATAAAAGACCTTCACCTTTATTGCCTTTCTGTCTTGCCGCAATGCCGTAAAATCGTGAAAACTGCCTTTCGGTAAGTCCATATATTCTTCTCAGTTTTTGTTTTTCTCTTAGCTGCACGCCATACTGCGTAAGCTTGATTTTATTATGCCCGTGCAGACCTGGCGGGAAATTACGTTTTTCTATTTCACATTTATCCGTATAGCATCTGTTTCCTTTAAGAAATAACTTGATGCCTTCTCTTCTGCATAATTTACATACCGATTCAGTATATCTTGACACCTTTACAACCCTCCTTTTATTAAACTCTTCTCTTCTTAGGCGGTCTACAACCATTATGAGGTATAGGGGTTACATCTTTTATAGCAAGTATCCTAACACCCGTTCCCTGCACAGCTCTTATAGCAGATTCTCTACCTGCACCGGGACCCTTTACATATATAATTACATTCTTCATCCCAAGGTCCATAGCTTTTTTTATTGCATCACTCGCAGCAAGCTGGGCTGCATAAGGTGTGCCCTTTTTTGAGCCTTTAAAACCTTTAATTCCAGCACTCGACCATACAATTGAATTACCCTCGGTATCAGTAACCGTAATAATGGTATTATTGAAGGTTGACTGTATATGAATGATGCCGGTTACCGTTATTTTTTTTACTTTCTTTTTTGCTTTCTTTCCTGTAGCCAATTACATTACCTCCTATTTCTTTGCTGTTTCTTTCTTCTTTAAACCGCCGACAGTCTGCCGCCTTGGTCCCTTTCTTGTCCTTGCATTGGTATGAGTACGTTGTCCGCGGACCGGCAAACTTTTTTTGTGTCTTATACCTCTATATGCACCTATTTCAATTAACCTTTTTAAATTATTCTTCTCTTCCCTTCTGAGATCGCCCTCTACCTTGTATTTACTTTCTATGATTCTCCTGATAATTGCCACTTCATCTTCTTTCAGATCTGTTACTTTTCTGTGCCTATCTACCCCGGCTTCTTCAAGAATCTGATTAGACAACGTTTTACCTACTCCATATATATAAGTCAGAGCAATAAATATGTTTTTGTTTTTTGGCAGATCAATACCTGCAACACGAGCCATTAATACCTCCTATCCTTGCCTTTGTTTATGTTTTGGATTCTCACATATAACTCTTACAACACCTTTTCGCCTGATCACTTTACATTTTGGGCATCTAATCTTCACTGAAGGTTTAACCTTCATAAATCCTCCTTGATTAATAACACTATACTCTATATACGATCCTTCCTTTGGTAAGATCATACGGAGATAGCTCTACTGTAACTTTGTCTCCTGCAAGTATTTTTATATAATGCATACGCATTTTACCTGAAATATGTGCAAGCACCTTGTGTCCATTTGCCAGTTGTACTCTGAACATAGCATTTGGAAGCGTCTCTAAAACAGTCCCTTCTACTAAAATAGCATCTTCTTTTGGCATATCAATTTGTCTTCGTCAATATAATACCTTCTTCATAATCAACCGCAATAGTATGCTCAAAATGAGCCGATAAAGAACCGTCAATCGTCCTTGCAGTCCAGCCATCCGGATCAATCTTTACCCCATAACCTCCTGCAGTTATCATAGGCTCTATAGCCAATACCATACCCTTTTCAAGTTTTATACCTTTACCGTGTTCTCCAAAGTTAGGTATTTGCGGATCCTCATGAAGCGAGCTACCAATACCGTGGCCTACAAAATCTCTTACAACTGAAAAGCCTCTCTTCTCAGCATATTCCTGTACGGTACTCGAGATATCGTACAATCTATTACCTACCCTTGCCTCTTTTATTGCAGCATAAAGGGCTTCCTTAGTTGTTCTAACAAGCTTTTCTGCAAGTTCACTAACATTTCCGATACTAACCGTTATTGCAGCATCACCATAGAATCCATCCATATACACTCCAAAGTCAAGACTAACGATATCTCCATCTTTTATAAAGTTTTTCTCCGATGGTATCCCGTGTACAATCTCATCGTTTATGGACACACAGATACTCGCAGGATACCCTCTGTATCCTTTAAAAGCAGGTT
This sequence comes from Deltaproteobacteria bacterium, assembly GCA_023382265.1. NCBI lineage: Bacteria > Pseudomonadati > Myxococcota > Myxococcia > Deltaproteobacteria bacterium. The sequence continues at coordinate 30,887 of JAMCPX010000019.1, forward strand.
TTGCAGACATTTTTTTTATAAGTTTTTCCGACATATTGTCTATATCTTTTGTACTAATACCCGGCTTTGTATTTTTTTCTAACTCCTCTAATATGATTGCCACCACTTTTGATGCTTTTGAGATCTTTTTAATTTCATCGGCGGTTTTTATATTAACCATTGAATACCTTATTAATATGCATGTTTATATCAGACGTTATTGTATCTATTTTACCTTCCGCTTTTATAGAACTCAAAATACCTCTGTTTTTATAATAGTCTATCA
>JAMCPX010000020.1 GCA_023382265.1 Deltaproteobacteria bacterium
TCAATTTGAGCATCCTCTCCTCCTTTGTGCAAATCTATACCACTCAAAAAGTCACAGATTAGTCACAGATTGTTTTTTTTACCCCATTTGTACCTGAACCGTTTTCCGATTCCTTGCTCTCATCTCCACACTTACAGGCGGGTAACTCTCGATAAAATAGAAGGTTCTTTATATCGATATAAATTGTAACGGATGCATTTAAAATTGAAAAATAGACTAATTTAAACGCTATTGGTTAGTTTAACAGAATAAATGGATTGGCAGCAACATATCAATCTCAAAGAGTTCGTCATTCCTGCCCGTGGGCTTCTTCGAAGATATGCTTGAGCAGGAATCCATTTCTTGAAGAACCACGCCGTAAACGGCATGGATTCTTCGTCGGTATGGAATATATCAATCGCTTAGTTCGCCCGACCCAAGCCCCGCTTGGGTACCCCGCCGCTATAAATAGCGTGGATTGCGGCGAACACCCGTTCAAAATAGTTCCCTGATTTCGCAGAGACGACGTCCAGATTCTTAATATCCTGGAAATGATTGAGTAGTGAGAAACTGGATTCCCACTTTCGTGAGAATGACACAAAACCAGTGTAGATAGATGTACATAACCTCTGTCACAGACGGTGATTCCTACTCTTATTCTCAATGGAGCAGAGATAAGATTGAGAAACGGCATTATTTTGTAAATGAAGAATTATTCGATCAAAAGTCAGTCCACTTTTCAATTTTAAGCAACATCAAATTATAATAGTTCTTAAAACAGATTGTCTTATGCTTTTATCATATACTTTATATCAAGTATGTCTTTCAGATGCCGTAAAAATACGTCCGTAATATGCGCATCGAACTGTGTGCCTGCTTTTGATTTTATATATTCAACTGCTTGATCGACAGGGAGGGCATCGCGGTACGGTCGTTTGATGGTCATGGAATCAAAAACATCCGCCAGTGCGGTGATCCTTCCTTCTACAGGAATACTGTCTGTCTTCAATCCATGCGGATAACCTGTTCCGTCCATCCTTTCGTGGTGTGTAAGCGCTATCTGTCCTGCCATATCGAGTAACTTAGATCCGGAATTGGTCAATAGCGTAGAGCCTATTTGTGTATGCTTTTTTACCTGTTCGAATTCTTCCGCGGTGAGACTTGACGGCTTCAGGAGTATGAGCGATGATATACCTATCTTCCCTATATCATGCAGGGAGCTCGCTATGGATATCTTCTCAACCTCCTCTTTTGTAAAACCCATTCCGTCTGCTATACTCATGACATACTTGCTCACCCTTATATTATGGTTCCCTGTATCATTATCTATATATTCAACCGCTCTCGAAAGCCTGTAGACGATATTGATATTGGCTTCTTTCAGTTCTAAAATTACTTTTTTTAATTCTTTTGTCTTCTCGACAATCTGATTGTTCAGGTTATCTATATGCTTTTTGACATTTAAAAGATTCCCGACTCTCACCATAAGCTCATAGCGGTCTATGGGTTTCGTCAGAAATTCATCCGCGCCTACGGAGAGCGCCTTCATCTTCGAGTCTGCATCATTAAGGGCTGTTATCATGATAACGGGTATCGTAGAGTACTGTTCGTCTGATTTAATGCTCTTGCATACTTCTATGCCGTTGAGTTCCGGCATAAAAACGTTGATCATGGCAATATCCGGACGAAGTGTTCTTATTTTTTCCATGGCTTGAACGCCATTCGCTGCTTTTATGATGGCATATCCCATGGGGGAAAGGGTTGCACTTATCAACTCTATATTCTCCGGCCTGTCGTCCGCGACAAGGACAATAGGCGGATGTTTTATTGTTTTTTGTTCTTCTGCTTTTCCGTATTTCTTTATCACATCAAGGATATCTTTCACATGGAATGGCTTGCTTATATAATCATCACAGCCTGCCTGAAGGAATCTGCTTCTGTCGCCTTTCATCGCCGCTGCTGTAAGGGCTATGACCGGGATGTTATTTGTTTTAGAGCTTGTTTTTATGAGTTTTGTCAGCGTGATACCGTCCATACCCGGGAGGTTCATGTCCATAAATATCAAATCGGGAATATGGTCGTTGATAATCCTCATGGCGGATAAGCCGTTACTTGCCTCGATAACGACATAGCCGCGCAATTCGAGTATATCCTTAATAAGCCGTGCGCTTTTGGGATCATCTTCAACGACGAGTATCCTCATGAGGACCTCCTTCCGCTAACCCTGTAAATCTCTTTTAACAGAGTTTGCCGGTCAATAGGCTTTAAGATAAACGCTGAGGCGCCAAGCTTTAACGCCTCTTTGCCCTCTTCTATGGATGAAATGATAATTACGGGTATGCCTTTTGCATCGAGATCTGCTTGTAATGATTTAAGGACCATCCAGCCATTTTTCTTAGGAATAGAAAGATTGAGTGTAATTATGTCCGGTTTTAAACCCTTTAACATGGTCAAAGCCTGTTCTCCATCGTATGCAATGTCTACCTTATACCCTGCCTCCTGCAGGTATCCTTTAATGAGTTTTGCTATGGCATGGTCATCTTCGATAACGAGTACATGGTTACCGTCAATCCTTTTTTGCACCTGAGCAGCTTGAGGCGACCTAATCGGGTGTTTTATGTTTGCAGGGATAGTAAACGAGAATCTGCTGCCTTTCCCAACCTTGCTCTCCACCCATATCTTACCACCGTGTAGTTCTATGATCGCCTTTACTATGGAAAGACCAAGGCCCGTGCCTTCGTGAATGGACGGATGCGATAACCTGATCTGGGAAAAAGGATAAAACAGCTTGGACATTGCCTCTTCAGGGATGCCTATACCGGTATCCTCTACGGTGAACATGACATCTTTATCCGCTTTACTGACGATAAGGGATACACTACCGCTATCCGGGGTAAACTTGATTGCGTTGGTAAGAAGATTATAGAGGACCTGTTTTAATTTCCTTTCATCGGCATAGACCGTGGTAACATCCGGAGAGATTACCTCCGACAGATTGATATAATGCCGCAATGCCCGTTCTTTTACCATGGTGATACTCTGTTCCACGATATCTCTCACATAAAATTCGGAGGGTTCAAATATCATCTGACCGGATTCTACACGCGCAAGATCCAGGATATCGTTGATGAGCAAAAGCAGGTGCTCGCCTGCCTCAAGTACGTCTTTTATATATTCCTCCTGTTTTTGATTGAGCTCCCCGAAATTACGTTCAAGCAGCACCTCCGAGAACCCCATAATGGCGTTCAGGGGCGTACGCAATTCATGCGACATACTCGCAAGAAAATCGGACTTTGCCTTGTTTGCTTTTTCAAGTTCCACATTTCTGAATTCCAATTCTGCCTGCAGTGCTTTTAAAAAGCTGATATCGGTAAAAATACCGATCTTCCCGGTAAGTTCACCGTCCTCTATAATAGGTGCACCGCTTGTAATGATGGGTATGCTGGTGTGATCTTTTGTGAGTATATTGATCTCGTACGTTGACGGATCACCCTTGGCCCGTTTTTCAAATTCCGCTGCAAGTATTTTTTTATTGTCTTCGTCAAACAGATCGAAAATCGATCTGCCTGCAATCTCCTCTTTTGTATAGCCCAGCATCTGAGTAAATGCAGGGTTGATATCCACAATCCTGCTATCCTTATCGAGCACACACAAGCAATCGTGCATGTTGTTGATATAAAATTCCTTGTGCTTGAGCTCCCGTGTCCTGTCCTCTACCATAGCTTCGAGCTGGTTCGTGTATATCTGCAGGCTTGCGATCATAGTATTAATGGAATGCTCTATTACCGCAAGCATGCCTTTTGCTTTTGTGTCCGCTCTCTGTGAAAGGTCGCCTTTTTCAACCGACTCCAGTATTGGAATCAGTTTCTGCATGGGTAAAAAGATAGTGCTGTAAAAATAAAACAGCAAAAAAAGGAGAACGATGACTACAAGGGATAATAAAACAGTTGTCACGGTAGAAAAATAATGGATGTGTTTGTTATTTATGGATTCCTGTCTCTGCAAAAAAACATCGAGGTCCTTATGGATATTCGAACCGGCACTATCAACCTCCAACCGGTCGGAGGTTGCGAATCCTTCTTTAAACTTACCTATGTCGGCATTAATGCTGTTCAAAATGCGCTTGCAATCCGGATCCGGATTGGCATACGTTGATAGTAACTGGATGCCATGTCTTAAACCCGATAAAGAGGTTTTCGAAACACGCGACACAGCAGGTGAATTTTCCGAAACAATCACATCATCGATTATATTTCTTTCGGCATGTGCAACTGACTTCAGTCGATTGTTTTTTTCGAGGATGCTTAGGGTATACGATCTTAACCCTATTACAGTAATCAATAATACTATCAATAAGATTAAGAATATATAAACATGCTGCACATGCTTTTTCAATAGAACCTCTCAATAAAATAATATATGCGTAAAAATGAGCGCTAAAATATATCAGTATACGTCTATTGCGATTACATGTTCTATACTATTACTCTTGCATGTTTTTGTACTATTAAAAATAGTTAAATGCAAGCTTTTTTTGAAATATATAGATAATTTTCAACGCACCGGTAGTAAAGCTTTTCTGTTTGTAAAATGCCACTTACATTATTCCTCTCTATGTGCGATCTGTGATGTTTTAATAACAATTATTAGAATAAAAATCACAACAATTTATCCAACACTTTGATAAACAACGATTTTATTTGTGGCATAAAAAATGCTTTTAGTTCTTTCAGTATGGAGGCAAAGATTATGTGGCTTTTAAAGTTTACGTTTATAGTATTTGGAGTGATATACGAATTACTGCATTATGTAGTTACGAATAGTTATCACGCTATAAACAAAAAAATATCGACCTATTTTTATAAAACGAATAAAGAACAGGCTTAGCTTATCTCGTCATCCAGGATTTGCTTTTTAATGTTGCCATTGCATAGGGAAATATCCACTGCAGTGTAAATATAGAAAAATAGGAATACAGAACACCATACAAAAAGTCTGAATTCTTCTCGGAACGAATGTAATATATCATATAAACGAGCGAAATTACCCCAACCACCGAAAGGTATCTGAATATGTTTGCCGGATACAGTATAAGATTTATGAATAGGAACGACATTGCATAATACTGAAACGGGTAACGCAGATTAACGATTATAAAATTAATAAATGGCAGCACCCTGTGTTTTTTCCTGTATTTTTTGAGAATAAAAGTTGAGAGGATGATGGACTCCCGTATATTGCTTCTTTCCCATCTCAAATACATCTTTGAGAGTTTATTGTAATTCGTCGGGACCTGCGTACGGACAACAGCACTGTTCTGATAGGTTGTGTAAAACCCTTTTTGCAGTATCATATTTGTAAGCGCCCGGTCTTCGCCGTACGTGCATACCTCCCCGAGGAACATCTCATGAAGCCATGGATCCATTACCTGCCTGACGACGTCAGCCCTGTACGCCGAGAACGCACCCGGACAGCACAAAACAGCTCCGTAGGTTGACTGGCACGCCCTTGTGAAATCAAACGACAGGATAAAACTTACACCGAGCATTTTTGGCACTATACCTTCTCGCTTGTTTAAGACCTTTACGTTGCCGGCTACCGCACCGATTTGCTGGCTTCTCAAAAACGGCGCAATAATATGACCGATCGAGCCTTTCTCTATCAAGGAGTCGGAATCTATGGTTATGAATATATCCCCTTTTGCCTTTTTAAATCCACTGTATAAGGCATGACGTTTCCCCATGTTGCGGGGTAGTTTGATTAAGGTAACATTGTCGTCATAGCGCGCTTTTGCTTTCTGCATATAGAGAAATGTATCATCCTTCGATCCGTCATCGATGCAGAGTACCTCTACTTTATTGCGGGGATAATCCGATTCCACGGCAGCTTTGATTGCTTTTTCTACCAGCGCACCTTCATTGTATGCGGGGATGATCACGCTGACAAACGGTATATGATCATCCTGCTGTAGAGCATACGGTTTATATCTCAGCCATAGGAATGTTCTGAAAATCAGATACAAGAGTGTAATTGCAGAATAACTGACAGAGGCGTACGTGAAAAAACTGAAAATCCTCCCGCGGGCAATGGTAATCTCCCAAATCCTCACAAATGAACCATAATACAGAGAGGCGACCACAAACAACACGATAAGAGACAGTATGCCGGCTTTAAGCATAAAATCTAATATTTTTGTTACCGTTGAAGTGGCGGATTCCGCACTATTCCCATTACTTGTACCGGCCGGCGGATTTGTTTGCTGCCACAGATCCTGTTTTGCCTTCGATTCCGCAGGCGGGGTTTGTATTCCAGTTTTTATTGCAGGTATTCTATATCCGAAATCCATTTTCTTTATATTTTGAATTCTGTCATCGTAAGTTTTTTCTTCAGGCATATCACAAACACCTAATATCCGGTCTTGTCAAAGTCAAGTTTTTAAGAAAGGGTATAAAGTTAATTCATACCTTCAAAAACAGCGGATTTGGAAACAACTATTGACATTGCTGTTGAAAATCATTATCAAAAAGGTATGGGACCCAATAAAGACAAAACCGAAGAGATCAAAAGAGAACAGCCAGCTCTCAGTCCGTTAAACGCCATGAAATCGGGGGAGGAAGGGACAGTAAAACAGGTCATGGGCGGAATGGGATTCATCAAAAAACTTATTAACATCGGGATACGCACCGGCAGTAAGATAAAGGTTGTCAATGCTTCGGGCGGACCTATCATCGTATCATCCGAAGGAACAAAAGCGGCAATAGGCAAGGGCGCTGCATCAAGGATTTTTATCGAGGTTTATCCTGCCAAAAACAGCGAGGTTAACAAACTTTAACGGTGACGAACGGTGGTGGTATACTAAAATCGCGGGGGCAAGCAGGACAAACGGTGTCCTTGACACAGTCCAAATGCTCCTGTATGTTTGTAAAAAAAGTAAGGGAGGTTACTTATGAAACAAATAACAAACAATAAAGGCACGTTATTTATCGTGTTTATGTTAGTTTCTTTCATAGCCTTCATGAGTAGTTGCGGCGGTGGATCCGGATATGTGCCTGCCGGGAATAACCCTACTGTTTGTCCGCAGAATCTGCCCGCTGACATGCAGAAGCTCCTCGGATGCACAACACAGAAACAGCAACAAACACCACCGACGAATGTTACCCTGCCACCCCCGATCGTCGTGGTAAATGGTGGAACGTTTGTGTCAACATGCACTTCCATACTTCAAAGTGGTCTTATCCCAATAGTATTAAATGCACAAAGTTACGGGATTCCCGGTGCTGTTGGAGGTGCGACAATCTCGCTCTTCACCTCAACAAGCAACAAGGCTGCAAACCAAACGCCGGATACCACGGTTACATCCGGTTCATCAGGAACGGTAACGACAATAGTCCCGACAGGCATACCATTTGCTGTTAAAGCAAGTGCCTCAGGCTATATGGATACGTACCAATTCGGAGAGATTGTCTCTGCTGCGGATGCTAATGCATTATTACCTGTGGAATTGATGTCCAGCACGATAGTTTCTCTTGCGAGCGGCAGTGCTAAAGTAACTCAGGATCCGTCAATGGGTGCAATAGTCGGTA
>JAMCPX010000021.1 GCA_023382265.1 Deltaproteobacteria bacterium
TTGAATAAAACCCTTTATGATGATTTAAAAAAAGCATTTAATAAAACAATGGAGGATTTTAATAATAACGCCCTTGATTGATCTCAATACCATCGTTTCAATACGATTTTCTTTCAAAATTAAAGATTATTAAGCCTTACAGATAACGAAAATATGATATTCTTAATCATATTTTGGAAAGTGATATTAAACTGCTTGCAAGTATACTGTAAAGCAAAGAAAGCTATATGCTATAATAATATCACTATATCAATGTATAATAATATCACTATAGCAATATAACAACCTTTACAAAGTTTAAAGCTTTCAAAAAATATAGATTTATTTAATCAATTAAATCTTATTATTCTGTGCAACAGATTATAGAAATAAAAAAGGCGAGCTTTGGCTCGACTATAAATTTACTTATGATTGTAAAGACTTAATTTATTGTTTCGTACCCGATAATGTTAAAGGATCGTACTAAGTTACATTGATCGGTACTACATTTACCGCTTAAATCGTATTGTATTAAGATTGATAAGACATATATATATAAACTCTATCAAGGTTGATAAGCTCTTATAGGTATTATTATTAGGCTAATGCCTTATTCTTTCCTGTATAATCGGGGTAGAACTCTATGAGCTTTTATTGATAACAAATAATGATGATTCTGAAAAACACATAAAAGATACCATTAACAAGTTACTCAATGAAGCCAATAAAGAAAAATTAAAGGCAGTAATTAACAAAGTAATAGAGAACGTTACCAAAGATAAGTTAAAAGACTTCTTGGAACTTTTAAGGCTTACAGCGTTATAAATAATCATTCGTATTTCAACGATTTCGTATATCTTGTATACATACGCATTTTACCTTGTGATCGCTTTTGTGATCAGAATTAAGCCAAAGTAGTAAAAACTGGTAGTAAGTCATAGGAACACATAAAAGACCGCTAATCCGCTTGAATAAAGGGTTTGCACGGAAAAAACCTTACTTTTCAAGACCTTATGTTTTTAGCTGATAGCGGGTTTAAAACCCGCGACTACTTGTTCGTTCAACACGGCCTTCAATGTTTTTAACAATACTATTATAAATGCCTATCAAGCATTAGCGGACTGCGGGTTAAGCAGGGCTTCAATCTCTGACGCGTCAAGTATCTCTTTTTCTAACAACTTGTCAGCAAATTTATTCAACAGATCAAGCTTGTTCTTTATTACATCTTTTGCATTGGTATAACATGCTATTATTATATCCTTTATCTCTTTATCTATCTCCACTGCGGTGGCTTCGCTGTATTCCGTTTGTCTTCCAACCTCTTTACCAAGGAATACGAGTTCTTCTTTCTTGCCAAATGTAACAGGACCGAGCTTCTCACTCATACCCCATTCACACACCATTTTTCTTGCCAGATCAGTTGCTTTCTCAAGATCGTTACTTGCACCTGTTGAGATGTCACCAAGTGCAATTTCCTCTGCAGCTCTTCCACCCATAAGTACCGTTATCGTTGATAGCAGGTGATCTTTCGATATAGTATATTTATCCTCTTCGGGGAGTTGAAGCGTTATTCCTAGTGCAAGACCTCTCGGTATAATGGTAACCTTGTGCAGTGGATCAGAATCGGGGATAGATCTGGCAACAAGTGCATGACCCGCCTCGTGATATGCTATTAACCTTTTTTCTTTTTCTCCTATAACCATGCTCTTTCTCTCTATACCCATAAGGATCTTGTCCTTTGCCTGTTCAAAGTCTTCCATTGATACCTTGTCCTTGGCATTCTTCGCTGCGATCAAAGCCGCCTCGTTTGTCAAATTAGCAAGGTCCGCTCCTGTAACACCGGGAATGCCCCGCGCTATTACATTCAGATCCACATCTTCTGAAAGGGGTATCTTTTTTGTATGGACTTTAAGGATCTCTTCCCTTCCTTTTAAATCAGGGATAGAAACTACTATCCTGCGATCAAATCTGCCCGGTCTGAGTAACGCAGGGTCAAGTATATCAGGCCTGTTTGTTGCAGCTATCATTATAACTTCTTCATTTGCCGTGAATCCATCCATTTCTACGAGCAACTGATTTAAGGTTTGTTCTCTCTCATCATGCCCGCCTCCAAGTCCTGCGCCTCTGTATCTTCCCACTGCATCTATCTCATCCATAAATATTATACATGGGGCGCTCTTCTTCGCCTGCATAAACAGATCCCTTACCCTTGCAGCACCAACACCCACAAACATCTCTACAAAATCAGACCCGCTTATGCTAAAGAATGGGACCTTTGCCTCGCCTGCTATGGCCCTGGCAAGCAAGGTTTTACCTGTCCCTGGTGAGCCTATCAAAAGCACACCCTTTGGTATCCTTCCGCCAAGTCTTGTGAATTTTTTCGGATTCTTAAGAAAATCAATAATCTCCTGAAGTTCTGATTTAACTTCTTCTACGCCTGCTACATCCTTAAATGTTATGTTCTGCAGCCCCTCGTTTAACATCTTTGCCCTGCTCTTCCCGAATGAAAGGGCTTTACCTGCGCCTCCCTGCATCTGCCTTGTAAACAGGACCCACCATATAACAAGAATTATCAACAATGGTGCCCACGTTATAAGTACACTCTTCCATACAGAATCTTGCTCCTCAGGTTTTGCTGTAATACTTACACCCTTATCAAGGAGCCCTTTGATGAGGTTCGGATCATCCGGCGTATATGTCTCAAATTCTTTATTGTCGGATGTTTGCCCTGTTATTTTATGCCCTCTTATAACAACAGACTTTACACTCCCTTTATTGACAAATTGGACAAATTCACTGAATGTCAATGTTTTTGCAGTTTGAACAGGCTGATTAATGTATTTTATGAGTACAACTGTTACTACAAATATTACTATCCATATACCCAGATTCTTCAATAACCCTGAGTACTTATTGCCGCTTTGTTTCGTAGGTTTTTTTTCGTTTTCCTGATCCATTTATATCCTCTTATTTTGATTAAACTATATACAGTGTTAATGTAAACAAATTATTTTAAATAATCAATACCTTTAGAAAGGTTTTTGTGTCTTTATCCTGTCTATATCTGCTGTCAACAAAAAGACCCGTAATAGCGATAATCTCACCGGAAGATGTAACAATAAATGGTATTTTTGTCCTTTTTAATCGCGGTACCTTTTTATCGATGAATAGATCATGAACCTTTTTATGTCCTTTGTTCCCCGGCAGGGATATTCTATCACCCTTTATAAGGGTGCGTATAAACAACACATCATTTATCTTATCATAATCAAGCACAATACGATTTTCATCCATTCTGCCCGGGTCGATGTTTGATGATTCTATAGATGCTTTAAACGTTATACCTAATTCATCAATAAGAGTCTTGCCGGGGATACTAAGCCTGTGGACTCCTGTATTTGTAAATTTGTCCATTGTCTTAGTGAAAACAATAGTACTCTTTTCTATATAAACTTTTATTCCCTCTGATAATGACTCAAGTACGGCTGAGTCGGTATGGCCACTTAATATTATATCCATGATTTGATCTATGTGTTTCCTTTTTGGATTATAATATGTTCCCTGCATAAATTTGACAGCGGTCTGTAAAACCCTTTTAACGATAACATGCGGATACGTTAATAAATTCTGCAGGTTTAGGGTTATAGAGTCTCTGCTCTTGCTAACTGTAGCATTATTATAAGCATCGGCAGTGAGTTTATCCATAAAGCTATCAATCTCCCTCAGATCACCGGCCGTATGCATCACATGTTCTAAAAACCTACTATTAAGTCCGATCATCAAAGGCAGAACCTCGTGCCTTATCCGGTTCCTTAGAAAATCTGGTGACTCGTTTGTTGAGTCGATCGTATAAGCAATACCTTTTTTTCTAAGGTACTCAAGTACATCATCTTTTGATAGCATAAGTATGGGTCTTACAAAATGTCCTCGTACCGGAGGGATTCCACTTATACCCGTTATCCCGGTGCCCCTAAGCATATTAATAAATACTGTCTCTGCATTGTCGTTCATTGTATGGGCAAGTGCAATTTTATCAAGATGTAATAATTTAATGCAATCCTCAAAGCATCCGTACCTTTTTTTTCTCGCAAGTTCTTCAACAGAATGCCCCTTTAGTTCTTTTTGGGTTATCCGAATATCGTATTTTATGAATTTAAAACCGGGAGAGCTTTCTGCAAACTCCCTTACAAATTGCTCATCCCTGTCCGATTCTTCGCCTCTTAAATGATGGTTTACATGAACAACAACAGGCTCTATACCAAATGCGTCTTTGTACTTCTTAATAAGTACGGCAAGGCATACAGAGTCGGGTCCCCCCGATATTCCGATACCAATCCTCTGTCCATGTGAAAACATGTTATGCGATTTAATGAATCTCAAAAATTGTTCTTCTATCAATTTTATACTATGCGGTGCCATTAATCCATTATAAACCCAAAAAATGCAATAGGGAAGAACGTTCTATAATTTATGAATTAAACCGGATATCCTTTTTTAAGACGGTACAAAATAAAAAATGATATTTTAAAATGTGGTACTGTTTCACATCCCGGTATCAATCACCTTATATAAATCGGGTTTGAATACACCCATACATATTTCTGCATAAACTGTTCATAATACTGTCCGAGGTACGGGATTAGATGATAGGGCGTTATGTATACGACTATTCTATAAACACCGGGAGACTGTACTGCGTACGAAAATGAATTCGCTGCTGAATGTACAACATGTTCTCCAGACTGGTCTACCTTCAAAAGTTCTGCACTTATGTCCGGCGGAATTACACCCGATTCAAGTCTGTACACCCTGGGCACCGACACATACAGTTTAATTCCATCCTGATAGGGCAGTTCCTCCCCCATTTCATACGTAGTACCGTCCAGTAAAGCATGGAAATCGAAACCATAGGCGAGCCCAAGTATATCAAAACAGACATAAAGCCTCCCTTCTCTTAATGCATCTTTTATTGACAGATAGTCATCATGCTTTGCCAACACGTAATTGCTGAACCATTCCATCAGCCTCCTGTAACTGTCTCCTCTTTCTCCGTCTCTTAGTATCATAGGGAATGCATTTTCATGTACATCTGTTGCCGCTATGCCCACCATTTTTCTATCAAGTGTAAGCGCATCCCATTTCGCAATATCATTTGTGTTCTCAGTAAAGAATGAGAGAAAGGCAAGATTTGGATCAGGGGCATTAGGGCTGGTATTGAGGAATAGAGATAGCTTTGCCATAAACACATATGGATCAAGCCCAAGATCGTTCTGCCGTATTTCAGGGTCTATATTGGAATGAATATTGTATATCTCTACTCCATCTACCGGAGCTGTCATAAGATAGCCTGCATCTCTTCCCTCCGTGTGGTTTACAAACACGACTGCACCGTTATTTTTGTATTGGGCTATCATATATGCGTCGTCCCTGCTGTAATTTATAGACCTGTCGGTAGGTGTAAGACCAATGTGTGATTCCATGCCAACAGGCATAAGCACACCTTCCTGCCCGGCCATTAATATCGTTTTAGAATTGTCGGGGCACGAGACTATATTTGCAACAGGATTGCCGTTATTATAAATGAGTGTATCCCCTGCTTGATAGATCAACAGGTTGTAAAATGAATAATTAACCATATTTGACGGGTGATCCGTGATCATAATAAAATCATCCTTTGTCTTGCAAATGGCGTTCCTGAAATCATTGTAACAGGCTTGGTTTGGCTGCCCGTTAATAAAAGGGTGTCCATCACATGCATCGTGTGAATAAACGGTATGTAAATGTATAATTCCTCGCAATATGGTATAACCCCTTCTGCTGCCAAGTACGCTTGCAGGGTATACGATTCCAGGCTGCCAAGTTTGTTGCCGATTTGGTGCAGATTCCCTGCAGCTATTCATACCTATTATCGTAAAAAAAATAACAAGGATCGGCCACAATTTGTTTACTAAATTTGCATTATTCCGCATAATATAATCCTCCATTAATATTTATCTTTTGCCCGCAAGTACGACTGCAGATAAAAGTGCCATTCCTCTCCCGAGTGTTCATTTTTAAATTTCAGCTAATATAAAAAAGAGGCATCCCGCCCAATGCTGCGATCAGTGAAATCCGAAAACACTTTACGTTAACATGCTTATTTTAATTCTTTAATAGCACTGTCAAACAAGCCTTCTGTAACGGACATATTATGCAGCCCGTTTGCCTTTTCTATAAATAATAATTTGGTAGAAGCATCATCATATCTATGTTTCATCTGTTTGTATTTATTACTCTTTTTGTCAAGTCCTTCAAGTGTTATTTTTGTATTTTTTAATAATAATTCTACAGTCTCATACTTTTTAGCATATACATTGTTCCATTTATCAAGCAGCCCGCCATACATAGGCACGTGACATCCTACACATCTGCCTCTTACCGTTTGGTATACGTGGCCTGTTTTTATTGTACCGTGACAGTCATGACAGCTTACAGAACCCGCCATAACATTCGGTGTATGCGGGATATCCTTAAACGGAACACGGCCGTTAAAAAGTTTGGCAGTATCGCTATGGCATAATACGCAATTTGAAGTAGCACTATTCTGATGATGACATTGGGCGCATGTATCTACCTTTATGTTCATAGCCATTGCATGATCTGCAGGATGACAGGCATCACAGCCTAAGCCCATGCTTATATGAAAATCGTGCGGGAAATTAACACCAAGGGGATCAAACCTTATTGTTTCTGGCATTCCGAGAGTATTATGGCATAATACGGCACACGAAGCCCCAACACTCTTTAACGATGCAGGAACATTTGCCTCAGCTTCTGGACCTCCAACAATCTTTGCTGCTTTATTGGCAAGTTTTAGAGAATTCATTAATATCTGCTGTGTGTATCTTATGTTATGTGAAGGGTAGGCGTTTGAAACAAAACGGGTATTAAATTCTGCATCGTCGATAAGACGCTGAGCCTGATCTTTCTTAACTTTACTTGCACCCGAATTCCTTATTATAATTTTTGCCTTGTTTATGGTATTACTGGCATAAACATTCATACTGTTGCCAACCGATATCCAATTATACATAAGTCTATCATAAGGCTTACCGTGGCATTCCACGCATGCCATTGCTGTCTGCTGTAGATTTTCTTTTCTTGCAAGTCTTATGTTATGCAGTGATGAAGATTTCTTAGGATGACATCCCTCACAGCTTACCTGTGTAGAAAACATTGCATCCGGTGTATTCGGTGTATCCTTTGCGCCTATTCCCATATACATTTGCCTTTGATAGTTGTGTTTTGATTGATGGCAGTCTTTACAATTACTTTCGAGGGCCTGAATCATGTGTATCTCTCCATGAACCATTGGTTTATGGCAGTTATTGCAGGTTAAATGCTCTTTCGTAACATGTGTATAATGTACGAACATGGGGTTATCGTACTTATACGATCTATCTTCATGACATTTATGGCATCTGGCCTTGGGAACTTTACCGGTGCCCTTTATGACGTCCAAATGACATTGGTTGCACTGCATACCTTTCGTTAAATATGAACTATGATTGAACTCCATTCCATTAAAATCAACGGTTTTTGTAGGGCTACCATGGCACGAAGGGCATCCTGTAACAGCCTCCCCTCTCGGTGCACCAATAAAATGACAGGATATACATGCATCTTCATCCGTAGTTTTCTGCTCTGTACCATGCGTTACATGCGGATGGCAGGTCTCACAGCTTAACAGCATTTCTCTTACATCCTTACCAACATGGAGTGAGTGATTAAAGTATACCATATTTTTGTAAAATATGGGTTTGTTTAATTCTTCCATTGTATGGCACTTTATGCATATCTTATCAGAAACAACCGCCCTCGGGTGTGGATTATAAAATCCTGTAGCAATTTCAAATGACATTCTCGTAATGTAATTAAACCCAAGTTTATGACACGTTACGCATGAGATATTTTTATGAACAGACGACTTCCATTCGTTGATATATGGCTGCATAATGTGGCAGCTTTTACAGGTATTTGTAGAACCGGACAGTATGATAAACGTGGTATTGCTTAGAAGCCACACGAATAATAAAATAGCTATTACTGCCATAGATATTTTGCGTCTTATTATAAAGAGCTTTACATAATCAAACATGATCTATTCCTTCTCTACTTGTTTTGATATCCTATCGTATTCCAGCGGATGCTCATCGATCATCTGTTCTCTGGTCAACTTTCCATGCCACCACACAAGTGACCCGGGAAACCTGCTTGGATTAAAATGAACATTATAGAAATGCCAGATAACAATTGTTAGTGTGGCCAGTAGCGCCTCATCACTATGGGCTTCTCTTGCAATATCATATACATATTTTGGCAGATACATCATGGTTAAATTATGAAACCACATGATAAGCCCTGAACCAACCATTACAATTCCACCCCAGTAGACCGCCCAGTAGTCAAACTTTTCAATATAGCTGAATCTATCAAATTTTGGTTTTTCTTTTGATAACCCAAAAAAATACTTTACCATCCGAACAACATCTTTGCCGTCTTTTACCCTCGGCAAAAGCGCAAACCAATCCCTTCTGCCCTCTTTGTTAAACATACTATATAATGTATGGAACAAATAAAAAGCGATTAAAAGCACTGCACCTACCCTATGGATTATGCCTTGAACCGCTATCCCGCCCAATATGTGCATTATGATTTTGGACGCTACAGCATTTGGGAATTTTATAGGTAAACCTGTTATAATCAAAATAATGACACTTATGAAAAGCATTATATGCTGAATCCTGAAATAAATGTTAAACCGTTGAAATGTATCCTCTTTCCATTGTTCTTTCTTGTTCGTTTTTTCCCTGGCTTTTTGCTCTTTTTTTATGATCCTGTATATCTTTTTCAGTTTCGTATCTAATAATGGCTCAAGGTCATTCTCCGCAACTGCTTTTATAAGCCTCTTTGCCATATTAACGAGTTCTTGATCATCTTTTATTCCAAGTGATTCTATCAAATGATTTTCAAGTTCTTCTATAAAGTGTTCTTTAGAAGTTTTATATCTATCTGCCACAATTATTCTCCCGATTTATTTTTCTTACCCAATTCTCCTGCTTTATATCTGCGATACAGATCAAATAATATATGTATGAAAAGCACTGTTAAAGTAGATATTGTAAGGATCTCAAAAAACAATCCTATATAGTATATTATTCCCGAGCTTTTACTTTTATAATTTACGTGTATTTTACCCTTGGTGAAGTCGATGTTCGCATTTGGATGACATCTACCGCAGGTCTTTACAAGATTTGCCTTATTTATTGATGATCTCGGATCAGATGCAGGCAGGATAAGATGCGCCCGATGACAGCTTGCGCAATTAGCAACCCTCACAGACCCGAATTCATCTGCTACCCCATGATAACTTTCTTTGTATGTGCTTACACGTCCGCCTGGGATATTATATTTTTTTATGAGTTCTTTATTTTCATGGCATTTTGAACATATGTTAAGCACATGCGTAGGATAGATATTCGATAATGGATCGTACTTTGCCAATATTAAATGCTTTCCATGACATGTTGTACATGTAGGAGCTGACTTGATGTTCTTATCAAGTACAGCAACACCATGAATACTTTCTACATATCTTTTATATTGTGTTTTATGACATTTGCCGCACGTGTATGCAACATCCCGGTGATTTACCGTAGAAAGCGGTGAATTAACTTTCTGAACATTATGACCACCATGGCAATTCTGACATTTTGGAGCAGAAGGATCACCTTTATTGAGAAGCTCTCCGTGTATTGATTGAAAATAATCGTTTGCAGGAATTGCATTATCAGGATTATCTTTATAATGGCATCTAAAACAGTTTACAGTACCCGGCTTCTTAAGATGGGGTATTTCCATAACATCCGCATGACAGTCTGTACAATGCAGTTTATTATGGATAGAGTTCTCAAGCTCTTCCTTATTCACATACAGTTCCAGAACCTTCCCCCCGGGCATAACCTTTTTAAACCCCGGCCTGCCGTGGCACAAAAGACATTTCTTATACAACTTTACCTGAGCGGAGGCGTTTGAGGGAATAAAAGATAGTATGATAAAAAGAGACGTTAACAATTTAAGTGCTTTCATCATCACTATCCCTTAATAATTTTCTCATATTCGAGTTTGTGATCCTGCTTTAATCGTTCTATAGATATCTTGCCATCAAGCCATGTCTTACTCATGGGGAAATCCTCTGGATTAAGGTGTACATTGTAAAGATGAAAAAGGAATAAAACTATAAATATTAAAACCCCATCCCATCCATGCACAAGTAGGGTTAGGTCTATTACCCATTTGGGTAATACCGCCATAGACAAATTTACAAACCACAGGATCATCCCTGTAAAAATCATAATAATTGTACCGAAAACGACACCCCAGTACTGAAATTTTTGAAAATAATTATACTTATCAAATTCCGGCTGCTTTTTAGAAAGCCCAAGATTGAATGCAAGCTTCTGAAAAAAATCCTTGACGTCTTTCCACCGCGGTTTTATGTTCATCAGTTCTCTATGTCCCTCATCTGTAAATACCACCCAGTATGCATGATATACAACAAGCAGCATAAGAATTACTGCAAAGGTTCTATGAATCAATCCTCTTACCCAAATACCGCCTTCTAACCTTATCAGCCATTTAGAAAAAAGGTTATTGTGAAATTTAAGTACAATACCTGTAAGCGATAAAATTATCATAGAAACTAAGAGAATAATGTGTTGTATTCGTTGATTTTTAGAGAGCCGCTCTGCTGTGCTATTCATGCTTTCTCCTTATGATTTTTTTTCTACGGATGTTTATAAGATCAAATATTACATACACTACAAAGATTGTGATTAAAATACCTATAAACCATGTATAAAATATCCTTACATAGTACGGTCCCTTCTCTCCATGCTTATTGACAATTACGTGGATTTTACCTTTAACAAAATCAGCACTTGCATTTGGATGACATCTTCCGCATGTCTTTACAAGATTTGCCTTATTTATTGATGATCTCGGATCACTTGACGGCAGTATTTCATGGGTTCCATGACAGCTTGCACAATTTGCTGCTTCAAGATTCCCGAATTTAAGTGCTATTCCATGAAAACTATTTTCATAAGTAGATAACCTTCCAAGCGGTAAATTATACTTTTTTGCCATTGTTACCGAGCTATGGCATTTTGAGCATGTTGTTGGTATGTTTTTAGCGTAAACACTCGACTTAGGATTCGTTGGTTTTAGGATTTTGTGCTCTCCATGACAATCAGTACAAACAGGTGCAGCCATTATGTGCTTATCCTTTACAGCGTGCCAGTGAATGCTTTGCACATATTTTGCATATATTGGTTCATGGCATTTTGAGCATGTTACCGGAATATTAAGTTTGTTTATTTTTGAGTTTTGATCAGTAGAGGGTTCTATATCATGCGAGCCGTGACAATCGGTACAAACGGCTGCGACAGAAATACCTTTTTTAAGAAAGGCGACGCCATGAACACTTTCCTTATAAGAGTTTACCCATTCATAACCCGATTTGGTTGTCTCTTCATCAACGGGTTGTTCTTTGTGACAATTAGCGCAGATGTTAATCATGGCTTTTTTCCCCGCAGTTGATTCAAGATATGGCTTGCCTTTAATATCATGGGAGCCATGACAGGTAACGCAACCGGGTCCGTTGGAGACTTTACTATGAATACTTTTAAAAAATGACTCTGCCTGCTGTTTATGACATCTTGCACAATTTACCTTTGCTGTCGGATTTTTGTGAGGATACCCTTTGATCTCAGTATGACACTGTATACAGCTTATTCCGGTATGTGCAGATCCTGTTATTTTATCTGGGGCTATGTACATACCTTTTTGATCTACATGAGGGAATTGGCTATAAAAATCTTTTTTTCCATGACAGCTCATACAATCAGTATTGTACGCGCCATAAGCACTGCTATAAATTAACAGTATAGCTCCTGCCAATAGTATTACTTTTTTTTTCATTTATTGCCTCTTCAACAAGCTATAGTTATTTGTATACATTATTTTGTATATAATTTATTTATTTTCAGGTCAACAAAAAACGGAACACGCTCTTTAAAACTGTTTGACATTCTCGCATTATATTGGTTTTAAAAAGTGAGGAGGTGTGAATCAATGAAGCAAACACATTTCGGTGTCTTTAACAAAAAGAGAATAGGTGAGTTAGCTCTAAAATTATTGTCATCAAGACCGGTACAGCCTGTAATGAGTAAAACATTTGAAGCTGCTATGAAGCTGAAACAGGGATTTGATTCTGTAATGCCTGCGGTTTTATCAATCCTAAACCTACCTTCTGTAAGTGATGTACGGAGACTTAATGAAGAAGTTGTAAAACTTGGGAATAAGCTTGATCACCTGATTGCCCAAACGCGATCTAAAGATAAAAAGGAACAGGATCATTTACCTAAAAATGAAGATAGCGAAACAGCCTCCCCGCAAAAGAGAGTGAATTAACTCACTACTTGTAAAACAGATTTTTTTACATCACTTATTCTTTTTTTTATCTTTTCTGAAGCGGTTAGAGAAAGCTCTTTTTGTGATTCTATATCTTTGAGCAAATATTTTATGTGCGGTATTTTTTTCCATGTTGCAATAGCTCCTGCTGCAACAAATTCAAGCCGGCTTTTGTGAGGTATGTAACCTGGATTACTTGAATAAAAGTCACCGACATTGGGGACTATTTTTACATCAGCATCGGTGCCCCATTTTTGTTTATCAAAGTTTCTTCCAAATACTGCCATTGTTCTTAAAAGTGCTTTTATAGGTTTTCTGTCCAGATCTTTCATATTTTTTGTTCCATATTCGAGAGCGGTCCCTACAGTTGTGATGATGGGTTTGGCGATGTTACTTGAAGTCATGAGTTTTAGTATTCTGGATAACGAAAAACCGCTGCCGTATAGATATTCATTATATATGTTAACTATTGAGACTATAATAATGTCCGCACCCCTTTGCCTTAGCCAATCAACAGGGACATCGTTGCCAAACGAACCGTCTACAAGTATCATATCATCTATTTTTGCGGGTTTCCACGCCCCCGGTATTGCACATGATGCATATATTGCATCTCTAAGATACCCTTCGCTTATATAAACTGTTTTACCTGATCTTATGTCAAGTGCCGTAATCTCAAGCGGTATTTTAACATCATCGAAAGTAGCGTCACCAAAAAGCTCTTTTAACCAGCTTCTGAAATATGACGAATCAAAAAGCTCACTGCCTTTACGCTTTTTAAATTGGAAAATGGATCTGCTCTTTAATGTATTTTCAAATGCCTCCCAGCTTGCATGATAGCCATAAAGGGAATATAGACCTGCTACTATTGAACCGGCACTGCTGCCTGCTATAAAATCTATTGGGACAAACTCATTATAAAGTACCCTTAATACACCAACATGCGCCACACCTCTTATTGCCCCTCCACTCAGACATAATCCTATTTTTAATGGTGTTCTTTTTTTTCTGGCATCTTCATTGATCATATTTTCTAAAGGTCTTTTGTTCGTCATATTCACCTCTTTTATAGAGTATACCATTATCAAATTACTATGCAAGATAAAATGATATTATATATATTAAAAAAATCATCTATTTACATATTGAACGGCTGTTCTCTCCAGTAAAGTATTGTAAATGCGTGGGTTTGTCTATTTCTGTATACCACTGTCCTTATAACATAAGAACCGCTTTCATTAATTATTCCGATACCATCAATAGAAAAGTAATCACTTTTGACATCAATATATCCATTAACAGCCTGAACAGCCGGATTGTTGAGATCAATACCGATCTTTACAAGCTCGTTTGTAAAATCGCCAATACTTAAGAAAGGTTTCTGTTGGCGTGCAGAAATTATATCTTGAACCTGAGAATCATCAAGATTGTACATCGCTGCCAGAAGTAAGGGAGATGCTGTGTTGACATTGATCCTGTATGGAGATGCGGGATTATAAAACTCTGGAAACACTGTAAAGTATGGACTGTCCATTGCATCAGGCACAGGTAAAACTCCAGCCTTGTCTGAACCTCCCATAAGCAGGTTAAAGGTTTTGGGGTTTATTCCTTTGATCATGTTCAGTTCCGTTATTGAATCCATTGGTGCATCCTTTGCAGTATATGGAGGTGTCAAGCCCTCATAATAATCGCTTTTTGCACCGTTCGGTCTTGGCATCTCTCCAGAGGTTATCCAGTCCTCAATTGCATCAACAACAGAGGGATCAAGTTTTAATTTCTCGAACATGTTCCTGCATATTCCATCAAGTGTATGGTTTATAGTAATAGTATCGGAACCGACAAGTGCATTCAAATCAAATTTACCCGATTCATCACTTATCAAGCCTCGTGCTATGCCAATTGTTTGATCCTTTATCGTAATGGGTAAAGGGAAATTTGGTATCTGAGACCACAACTGCATACCCGTATTAAGCTCTCCATAAACCTCATAGTCAGCATTGGGACTTATATTCATATCGGACAGTAATATGCTTTTTTCTATATCTATAGCTGCAATAGATATGCGCCGCGCCTGTACGCTGTCCCTTATACGCATGGTAATATCCATGTTCACCCTTGTCGTATATGCAAACTCAACGACAACAGCAGACAGTATAGCTATGACGAGCAAAACGATGATCAGCACCTGCCCTTTTATCCCGCTCATTGAGCCATCCTAAGGTGAACTATCTCTCTGAATGGTATCTCAGCTCCGCTTTTGTCTTTAAGTATGATCTCAATAAGAACAGCGTAAGGCAGATAGCCCCTTCCCGAAAGTCTTGTATCCCATTGATTCGTCCACTGATTTACATGAGAATCAAAATACAGCAGCGTGAGACTCACAACCCGATCACTGACTACAAACCCTGGCCCCTGTGTTAGCGGCGCTGTTGTAAAGAATGGAGTCTCGTATCTGATCATAGATACAATCGTTTTATCTGGATCAATTTTAAAATCGTATCCTATTGCTGAATAATCGGAGCCTAAAATGCCGTTTGCTATAGGAATATTAACGTGAGAAAGCGAATCAAAATACAGTTTATCAAGGGGATTCCCCTTCCATTCATCGCTTATCCCGACAAAATATGTATAAGGGCTTATGCTTCCGGCAGGGGATACGGAAAGGTATGCCGATGTTATCTCTCTTTGCATGTGAAGTAATATCTCTCTGCCGATCTGGTAAATCGCATTTCTGTGTTCTACATAAGATTTTGCCCTGAACGCCGTAAAAAAAGAAAGGTATATGAAGGATAGTATAACCGCAAGTATGGATAAGGAGATCAAAGCCTCTATCAATGTAAACCCGGATTTTTTCATATCTGTGGTACCATCGCATGAGTTTTAATATAATCTATGAGTGTAAAATTATCGGTATTACCGTGAAACTGCCAGCTTACGTTAACCAAAATTATCGGAGGTAGGTTTAAAGGTAAATCTATTGGCAGACCTATTCCCGTATCCGTTTTTACGTCGATTTTAAATGATGGAAACTGTTGTGAGAAAGATTTTATCGGCGGGCTAAAACTCCCAAACTCAGCTTTTATCTGTTCCTCTTCAAGCCTATAGTTTGCAAGCATCATTGCTATACTGAGATCATTTGTATAGTTTGATGCATCTATATTCTGATTCTCTAAAGATTGTATTGAAAGCAGCCCTACAGCCAGGATAGCAACCCCGACCAGAAGTTCAAGCAGTGAGAACCCCTTCTCAAGATGATGGCGGTTCGACATATTTATCATATATTGCCACATCTCCTGTAAAAGGATTTACCTCAAGGGAATAAACATCGCCTTTATCGTCTTCAAGATGAATAAGTGTGTACGGCATGTAGCCCTGCGGATAAACCTGAACAGAAACCTCAGTAGCATCACTGCTCACTGTGTCTGTATTTATAATTATATCTTTAATTTTTATGCCCTGTGGAAGTTTCTCGGGCTTACCGAGTACATCAGTATCATATTTCCATTCGCATACATTGGTCTCAAGAGATGGTACACATTTTTCCACCCAGTATTCATTTTTTGCAAGATCAAACTTTATACGATATGTTATTCCCTGTGAGAAGGCTGACTTTGCATACACATATCTTATAGTTGATGCCATCCTCTGTGCGGATGTCCTTAGCTCTACACCTGTTAAATCCATCAATCTCGGGATAACAAGAGCCAACACTATCAAAATAATAAACAATACAACCGTTAGCTCTATAAGAGTAAACGCACTTTGCTTAAACTTATTCATTCACATCCCAGTTTGTTATTACCCCCTTATTATCTGCAGCACCCTGCTTACCGTTCGGTCCATAAGACATTATCACATATGGTTTTCCATCGGGCGCAGGACTCATATACACATAATCATTATCCCATGGATCCTTTGGGATATGACCGCCCTCTATATAGCCGCCGTCTCTCCAGCAGCATGGAATCTGTCCGGTTGTTGGTTTGTCCGTAAGGGCTTTTAAGCCCTGTTCTGTTGTTGGATACATATGGTTGTCAAGGTAATAAAGTTTCAGGGCAGTTTCTAATGACTTTATGTCCGCCCGTGCCTTTACTTTATCCGCTTCTTCTTTTCTCGGAATCACATTAACAGCAACAAGTGTTGCGAGCAAACCTATGATCAGTACTACTACCATTATCTCTATAAGCGTAAAACCTGTTTCTTTTTTCATGATTTTCCTCCTAATGTACAAGCTGATTCATTTCAAATATCGGTACCAGCACCGATAGTATTATGAATAGCACTATACTTGCCATCATTAATATCAGTATAGGCTCAAGTAAGGCTGTTAAAGCACTAACCGCTGTTGTTACATTATCTTCGTAAGTGCTTGCCACTTTTTCAAGCATGCCTTCAAGCTCACCGCTCTGCTCTCCCACCGTGATCATTCTTGTCACCATAGGCGGGAATACGCCGCTTGCCTTTAAAGGAGCCGCGATAGTAGAACCTTCGACTATCGCTACTTTTGCCTTTTCTATTGCCTCTTCAATAATCGTATTATTTACAATAGTTTTTACGATATCCATTGCTTTAACAACAGGTACCCCGCTCTTTAAAAGAGTGGACAGCGTCCTTGCAAATCTAGCAACTATCGTCATTCTTATGAGTTTACCAAAGACAGGCATATTAAACAACATGGACTCAAATTTTCTTTTGCCTCTATCCGTTCTTATATACCATCTAACAATATAAAAAATTCCTATCAGCATCAGCAAGAACAAATACCAATAAGAATTCAAAGTATTACTTATAAAGATAAGCACTCTTGTAAAAAGTGGGAGGGTTTGATGTACATCTCTAAAAAGCATTGACACCTTTGGTATAACGAATGTCATCAATGCTATAACAACAATTGTTGCAAGAGATACCATAATCGCAGGATAAACCATTGTTGCAATTATTTTATATTTTAATTTTACCTGATTTTCAATATAATCTGCAAGCCTCTGCAGGACAATATCAAGGGCACCGCTTGATTCACCCGCAGCAACCATATTTATATAAAACTCGGGGAAAACCTTTGGAGCAACCTTAAGTGCATCAGCAAGAGAGCTGCCTTCATTTATCTTTGACTTAACATTACTGAGAACTTTTTTTAATTTTATATTATCCATCTGTTCTACAAGTGCTTCAATGGAATCTATAAGTGTAAGCCCTGCACTGAGAAGGCTTGCAAGCTGCCTTGTAGCAATAGCAACTTCCTGCTGCTTTATCCTTGTTAAAAGATCGGAGATGCTGCTCTGAGACGCGGTTTCCGATGCATGTTCTATCTCCTGTTTAAAATCAGTTGCATATATTCCGCTCTCCTTAAGTTTAATTCTTGCTGCACGCTGGCTGTCAGCCTCTATAATACCTTTTATTGTTTTCCCCTTGGAAGAAAAACCTTTATACTCGAATACGGGCATAGATTTAAACGACCTCTGTTACCTCTTCCTGTGTAACCCTCAGAACCTCTTGAATGCTGGTTGTCCCTTCAATCACCTTTCTTGCTCCATCCTGTTTAAGTGTTGTCATTCCCTTTTTAATGGCTTCACGTTTTATTGTGGAAGAGTCTATACCTTTTGTGATCATTGAACGAAGTTCTTCATCAACAAGCATAATTTCATAAATGCCTGTCCTGCCTCTATAACCTGTATTTACACAGTTATTGCACCCTTCCCCTTTATATATAATGCCGTCTTGTAACTGAGCCGCTTTTATGCCAATCTCTAATAATTCGTCATTATCCGGTTTATATGCTGTTTTGCAATCAGGACATATTGTCCTTACAAGCCTCTGCGCTATAATTGCAACAACAGATGAAGATACAAGGAATGGCTCAACACCTATATCTACAAGCCTTGTAATCCCTCCTGCTGCATCATTTGTGTGCAACGTTGAAAACACAAGATGACCTGTTAAGGAGGCCTGTACTGCAATTTCTGCCGTTTCTTTATCTCTTATTTCACCAACAAGCACTACATCAGGGTCCTGCCTTAGAATGGATCTTAGTCCGTTGGCAAATGTAAGCTCTATTTTTGGGTTCACCTGTATCTGGCCGATACCTTTTATTTGATATTCCACAGGATCCTCTATTGTAAGTATGTTAAGTTCTGAAGAATTAAGTGTTGATAAAACAGAATAAAGAGTTGTTGTTTTTCCACTGCCCGTTGGACCTGTTACCAGTATGATTCCGCTTGTTCTTTTTATAAGCTGTTTGAGTAAATGCAGCTTCTCTTCACTCAGGCCTATACTGTTAAGACCTATGAGGACGCTTGACCGATCAAGCAGCCTTAACACAGCCCGCTCTCCAAATGACGTAGGGATAATAGATGCCCTGATATCTATGTCCTTACCGGACATCTTTATTCTTATTCTTCCGTCCTGTGGCAGCCTTTTTTCAGCAATGTTCATACCCGCCATTATTTTAACCCTTGAGAGTATGCTCGATTGAAAACGCTTCGGCGGCTTTATAACCTCGTAAAGTATACCGTCTATCCTATACCGGATGACTATCTCAGTCTCATAAGGTTCTATATGTATATCGCTTGCCCTTTTTTTTATAGCCTCGTACAGGAGCGAGTTTATCAACCTTATAATAGGTGCTTCATCGGTTGAATCAATAAGGTCCTCAGGTTCATTCAGCTCAAGTGCGATATTGTCAAGGTTTGCATCCTCAAGTTCATCAACCATCTGCTCCGTGCTCTCTTGTACCCTGTCATAGTACATGTTTACAGCGTTTATTATGTCGTGCTGGGAAACGATCACCGGAATAACGGGGGCATCGAGCAATAGCTCCGCATCATTTATACTTTCTATATTCGTGGGATCCGAAACAGCAAGTTTTACAAAACCGTCTACCCTTAAAATGGGTAAGATGGCAAATCGCCGTGATAAGGTTTTAGGAAACTTCTGGATAAGCTCTCTATCAATCTTGATACCTGAAAGATTCTGAATATATTCGATATCAAACTGTTTTGAAAGTGCCTTTAAGAGATCCGCTTCTTTTATATATTTAAATTTGGTTAACAGCAATTCCCCAAGCCTGCCGCCTTTTTCTTTTTGATAGGCAAGGACCTCTTCAAGCTGTTGTGATTCTATTACCTTATCTTCAAGAAGTATATCTCCTATAAGCTTTTTTTGCTTCATGGTATTGTTGTTTCTGTTTGTTTTAATGCCCCCGCGGTAAATGTAGTACCTGTGATAGGTTCGGTACCTGGTATTGATTTTTCTGTTCCCTTTATTGACGCTGGTTTTTTTTCTATAACTTGAGGCGGCATCGCAGTTGTTGCCGGTGTAAATTGTTCCACTTTTAAAGATTTATTGCTTTTTATCTCTTTGTTTACAGGCAGGATACCGGTGCCCGATGTAATAGCTGAAGTAGAAGTTGCACTTAATGCAGCACCACTTGTAAATGTCTCACCCGTTTCTTTAACACCCATTTGAGACGTTATCTCACCCTCCGGTGTTATGTAGGTTTCGCCTGTAAACAAAAGTGGCGCAGGCTGTTGAACAGAAGCTGGAGATGAAGTATCTAAACCTTTAAACGCACTTTTGAATGGGCTGTTTTTAAGCTCGTATCCAAAGGTTTTTTTCTCAAACTCTTTTGACTGTGCTTCTTTCATCCTGTTTATAGCTGCTATGTCTGCCTGCCCTCTAACAATGTACGGCGTAAGAAAAATCATGAGATCCGTCTTGTCTTTTGATTTATTTGAATATCTGAAAAGCCATCCTATTATTGGGATATCCCCGAGTAACGGGATTTTGCTTTCGCTTACACTTGATTGATCCTGGATCAAACCGCCTATAATTATAGTACTCCCGTTTTTTACAGTAACAACCGTTTCTTCGGATCTCTTTGACGTTGTTATACCATATGTATTTGTACTAAGTCCCTGCGGGGATGCAATAATTGCTGTTAGATCAAAATTTAGTTTTAATCTTACATAATCTCCTGCATTTATTTGGGGCGTGATTTTTAATTTTAAACCTACATCCTGACGCTGTATGTACGTCTGCGAATAACCGCTGATCTGCCCTACAGCCTGCCCTGTTGGCACAGGCACATTTTCCCCAACCATGATCTCTGCGGCTTCATTGTCGGTTGCAAGGATATTTGGCGTAGAAAGTACGTTAGCTTCACTATCTGTTTGAAGTGCGTTCAGGAAAGAAACAATATTCGGATACGTTACACCGTTTAGTGTAACGGTTCCTTCAACAACGCCCAACGATAATCCTGTCAATCCAAATGGACCAAGCGGGTTTGTTGTAGACGGTAATGTCGTCAAGCCTGCCCCCATATTACTGCCCGCACCCAACTGAGTACCGACTGCATTAAAATTTGGTAAAGCCAGCAAATCGACACCAAACTGATTTGCCCTGCTTAAAGATAATTCAGCTATTATTGCCTGCACATAAACCTGCCGCCTGGCTATATCAAGTTTTCTTATTACACCCTTGATTGTCTGATAGTCTTTTGGTGTTGCTATAATGATCAAAGAGTTTGTTGCAGGGTCTGCTGTAATCTTAACACCACCCTGAAACTGCGCAACTGCTGCACCCGCCTGCTGTGGATGTCCCGGCATGCCGGGCATAGCTGACGAGCCTCCGCCTGCAAGGCTTGCAAGAGTTGTTGCAAGCTCCTTGGCATTCGCATTTTTTAGATAATAAACGTGTATCTGTCCTTCACCGTTAACAGGTACATCGAGTTTTGCTATGAGCTGTTTTATGGATTCCAGCATATCGGTATTGGCTACGATGATCAGTGAATTCGTTCTATCATCATAAAGAACCTTTATTTGCTGCTGAACCCCCCCTGGCTGTGCGGGCCTGAAGAAACCGGGAGACGGGGTTGTGGTTCCTGCAAATAGACTGGTTATGATATTTGAAACACTTTGAGCAGTTGCATAGTGCAGTTTTATTACATCTATTGTCTGTTTGTATATATCCTTATCAAGGGCTTGAATAATTTTAAGCAGCCTGTCTATATTGGAAGCAGCATCAGTTATTATAAGTGTGTTTGTGGGATCATAAGTTTGTATGTTGCCAAAAGGTGAAAGAAACGGCCTTATGACGTTTGCCATGTCGCTTGACGTTATATAATGCATTGGTACAACCTGCGTTATATAGGCATCGCTTGTGTGCTCCGGTTTTCTGCCAAAGTATGTGCCTATCTCTGTTCCCTTTGCATTGTTAAGCGGCACTATTTTCATTACATTGCCCGACCCAACCGTTGTTAAATTGTTTACCTGCAGTACCGATTCGAATATGCGCCAGACCTCTTCCAGCGTGACAGGTGTTGGTGAAATAATCGTCACTTTTCCGCTAACATTCTGGCTGAGTATAAAATCCTTCCCTGTAATTTTGCTTATTACCTTTATAAAATCCTTTATATCAACATCATTAAAATCCATATTTATTCTTGCATTAACAGCCCTTACAGGTTTTTTTATATGTTTATTGATCGTTACAGATGTAATTGTTTCCCCATCTTCCTTAGCCATAACAATCGATGGGGCAAGTAGCATTAAAAATACTGAAATGTATGATATGGTTCTTCTATTCATTCTTCCACCTTTATTGTACCGCATAATTTAAATTCATCTGCTGTCCATTCCTATCAATAACAATATTAAAACGTCTTTCATTCTTTAACTGTTGAAATAGCTGTAACGCGCTTTCCGGTGTTGTCACCCTGATGCCATTAACACTATGTATAACATCTCCATTCTGTAAACCTATATTTGAATAAAGACTGCCGGGAGATATCGCAAATATCCTGTAGCCGTCAATCTGGCCGCTTACAACATTAGGGACCACTCTTGCCTGTGTCAGCAGTTGTCCCATATTCTGAAGGTTGGACTGAAACTGGCTTTCAGGAATAGTGTAACTATTCTGCGCTATCTGCTTTATACCCGTTCCAGAGCTACCGGCACTCCCGCCTCCTTCTAATGCTTTTCCTTTTGACATACTGATCTCTTCTTTAGCACCATTATGCAATATGATCACCTTTTTTCTTTCTATTGATAGAATGATTGCACCATTTATATGATCTTTTACTCTATACACATTGATATCGGTACCCATCTGCATAACCGCATACGCATACTCGGGTGAACCCGCAACCGTTCCAAGTAATTTTATACTCATGTTGGTTTTTGTTATGGGACCATTGGAATTGCTTATAAGTTCATCAAGCCCCTGTGCAGATGAATTAAAGATATTTCTTTCTACGATAGTCGTATAGTATGCTTGATCCTTTTTTATTGCTACCAGAGTGGCATTCGATCCATTTCTTGATGAAGCCGGTTTTACCGATGGGATAATGAAAAGTCTTGTCCTGATATATGTTGATGTAAATGATGCCATTAGATATGCAAACATTAAAAGCAGAAACATATCAATGACCCATGAATATTTTTTAAATAGCTCTATATAGTTCATTATCTACCCGTCTAACCTGCTGTTTTGTGTTTATTAGAACTTTATGAATCATGTCTTTAAGTAACTCTATTTCTATACCCTGTTTTGCAGAGATAGCTACGGCTCTATCATAACGTCCAACGACTGCTCTAACCGAAATATTATCTCTAATCATATCTGTTTTATTAAAAACATAAATAACCTGTTTATCTCCGGCTCCAATCTCGTATAGCACTTTTTCCACTTCTTCTATATCCTTTTCAAAGTCGGGTTTCGAAATATCTATAACGTGAAGAACGATATCAGCATTGACAACATCGTCCAGGGTTGTCTTAAATGCCTCTATAAGCTGCACAGGCAGGTTTTCTATAAAGCCCACCGTATCATTAATAATTGCATAACTCTTATCTTTAAAATTAATCCTTCTTGCCACAGGATCAAGGGTCGTAAACAACTCATCGCTTGTCTGCATGTTTGATTTGGTAAGCGTATTTAAAAGTGTTGACTTACCGGCACTCGTATACCCAACCATAGCTACGGATGCTGTCCCGGAACTGCTGCGTTTTGCCTGTTGTGTTATCCTTTGCCTTTTAACAATATCTATCAGCCTTTTAATTCTTGTTAGTCGTTCTTTTATCCTTCTTTTGTCTATCTCAAGTTTTGTTTCACCAGGGCCCCTCGTGCCGACACCGCCTCCTGTCTGAGACATAAGGACACCCCTTCCGGTAAGCCTTGGTAATAAATACCTTAACAGAGCCTGCTCAACCTCCAGTTTACCGTACTTTGAATGAGCCCTTCTTGCAAATATATCTATTATTAATCTCGATCTATCTATTATCCTGCTCTGTAGTATTGATTCTATATTTCTTTGTTGCGCAGGCGTCAGCTCTTTATCAAATACCACAACATTGGTGCCAAGCACAGCTATTATTCTGTTTAGTTCAAATAACTGCCCCTTACCGAGAAAGGTTGCATTATGGGGTGTGTTTATCTTCTTGACCTTTGTTTCTACGACCTCTCCGCCATCGGCATATATGAGTGCATTCAGCTCTCTAATACGTCTTTCCTTCATAGAATCACTCTCGGTCCCAGTTTGTATATGAACAGCCAGTACTGTTTCTTTTTGTATCGTCAAACGGTTGTCCTTTTTACGAGTATTATGCCGTGTTTATAAATAAGATATCTATCCGAGTTCTCAAGTATGATAGAATAGTTATCAAAACTCTGTATCTCTCCTTCTACAACTGTACCCGACACAAGTTCTATAGACACCTTTGTCTTTTCTTTTCTTAACTGATTCAGAAATTGATCCTGAATATTTACAGCCTGACTCTTATGAGAATCATTATCTAATGATGATTTAATCAGCGTATTGTTTTGTTGTTTTATAAACTCGCCCATCTTGTTTTTTAATACCATATATCCTCCGTTATTGCTTATTAAAATATATCTCAACTTCCCCAAGCAGATTCTTTATTATACTGAATAATTCGGGATCAGGCTTTATTTTAAGGTAATCCGGTAACTCAATGACGTAAGCATTTTTACCATCCCGCATAAAATTAAGATAAACCCTTGCGCTGCCTTTATACTCGCTCAAATAATTTTTTATTTCTCTAAGATGCTCATCTGAAACATTATCAAAATCAGCAGTAATGTATACTTCATCTATGAGTTTTTGAGCAGCGCGATCAATTGTAAAGATCTCTTCTGCTATAATTTTTACTACTTTGGTTGGTTCGGTACTCTCATCTTCCTCTCCTCCGTCATAACCTTCTTCCTCAACTTTTACGTTACCTTTTACAATAACGGGTTTATTCTCTTTTATTGTATCCTTTACGTTTGTAAAAATGCTGGAGAAAATGATAACCTCTACAGAGTTTTCATCGTCCGATAGTGTTATAAAAGCCATCGGCCTGCCTGTTTTCTTTTCTTTTATCTCCCTGATAGTCGTGATCATGCCGCTTACCTTAACAGACCTGCCATCCATATCAACGAGCGAACTGATCTCTGTATCGGAATAAGCCTTAATCTCATCTCTGTACTTTTTTAGAGGTGTCCCGGATATGTACGTATCCAGCAGCTCTTTTTCATAACCGAGCTTTTCAAGTTCATCCCATTCGGCTTCGCCGTGGCCGTTAGATTTGTCAGGTATAGTGTCCAATTCAAAAAGCTGGTTTTGAGCCTGCATGGAGTTCATTTTTCCTGCCATTATATATAAATCCTCCATACTTTTGAAAAGCGACGCCCTGGTTTTTCCTGTAAAATCAAAAGAGCCTGCCTTGATAAGACTTTCTACTACCTTTCTGTTTACCTTAGACAAATCCACCTTCGTTAGAAAATTCCACAGCGAAGCAAATCCGCCTGCCTCACGGGCCTGCAATATTGCATCAATGGCCGTCTCTCCAACATTCTTTATGGCCATTAATCCGAATCTTATACTGTTCCCCTCTATTGTAAAATCCTTCATTGATCTGTTCACGTCCGGTAATGTTATGTCTATGCCGAGCTTCTTACAGTATGCGATATAACGGGCAAGGTTCGAGGTCTTATGGGACTTATTCTTAGCCTCATTTGACAGCACCGCTGTCATGTATTCGATTGTATAGTACGTCTTGAGATAAGCTGTCCATACGGCAACAAGTCCATATGCCGCACTGTGAGATTTATTAAATGCATATTCTGCGAATCGTTTTAGCTGATCGAAGAGTGATTCTGCTCCCGTCTTTTTCATCCCGTTGGCAACAGCACCATGTACAAATTTTTCGTGAAGCTTCGGCATGTTTTCTTCTTCCTTTTTGGCGATAACTTTACGTACATAATCTGCTTCCTCAGGTGAAAAACCGGCGATCTCGATGGCTATCCTCATAACCTGTTCCTGATAAAGAATGACCCCATAGGTTTCCTTCAATATTTCGTTCAGTACGGGGAATCTGCTTGCGACAATTCCTTTCTCCTTGTTTCTTGCAAACTCGTCTATCCATGCCATTGGCCCAGGCCTGAATATTGCAACCACGGCAATTATATCATCGATTCTTGACGGTTTAATTTTTTTCAGTGTTTCCTGCATGCCGGAACTCTCAAGTTGAAACAGTGCAACCCCGTCCCCTTTTTGCATTGATTCATATATCTTAGGGTCATTGAGATCTATTATTGTAAGATCTATATCCTGGTTTCTGTATTGTTTGATCAGTTCCTTTGTTTTCTGGATGATCGTGATCATCGCCAGTGACAGGAGATCAAACTTGATAAGCCCTATCTTCTCTACATATTCTCCTTCAAACCCCGTAACAATTTTATCGTTCTTATCCTTATAAATGGGCAAATAATCGGACAGCGGCATATCGGCGATCACAACACCGCTCGCATGAATAGATTTATCCCTTATAAGTCCTTCAAGCTTTAAAGCTATGTTTATCATC
Organism: Deltaproteobacteria bacterium; assembly: GCA_023382265.1. Classification (NCBI taxonomy): domain Bacteria; kingdom Pseudomonadati; phylum Myxococcota; class Myxococcia; species Deltaproteobacteria bacterium. The sequence goes on from JAMCPX010000021.1 coordinate 26,355, forward strand.
TCTTTTATCTTTTCATCCTTCTGGCTGAGTTCCTGGATCTCATGTATAGTTTTTATTGCATCCTTAAGCGCCATTTTCTCGGGTATTATCTTCGTTATACCATCAACCACATTATAAGGGATATCAAGTACCCTGCCCGCATCCTTTACAACAGCCCTTGATTGCAGGGTATGAAAGGTGGTGATCTGTGCCACTTTCTCTGAACCGTACTTTTCTTTTAAATAATCGATCAGCCTGTCTTTATTTTCTGCACATATATCAATATCTATATCGGGCAGACTTATCCGGTTTTTGTTAAGAAATCTTTCAAAGTATAATCCATATTTTATGGGATCTATCTTTGTTATTCCTATGGCGTAAGCTACAAGGCTCCCAACCGCTGAGCCTCTGCCGGGGCCTATTGGAATGGCATGTTTATTTGCATAATCAATAATATCCATTACTATCAAAAAGTAGCTTGAGAAGTGCGTTTGCTTGATAGCTCCAAGTTCATTCTCGAGCCTCTCACGGTATTGCTGTTCTTTTGCCTTTATGTACGGATATTTCTTAGCAAGTTCCTCAAAACTATTGTATGTAAATTGTGTGAGCAGGTTATCATAGTTTTCGTTACCTCCAAAAGAGATCACGGGAAAATGGAATTTCCCGAGTTCTATCTCAAGGTTACATCTGTTCGCAATCTCCCATGTAGCCTCAAGCGCCTCAGGATGGTTTACGAACGCCTTTGCCATCTCTTCATGTGTTTTCAGGTAAAGCTCCTGCGTTGAAAACTTAAGCCTGTCCCTATCGGAAAACTTCTTTTTTGTTTGAATACAGAGGAGCACATCATGCGCCTTTGCATCCTCCATATCAAGGTAATGAACATCGTTTGTTGCAACGAGCGGTATGTGAAGGTCTTTTGATAAGTTATAAATCAGGTTGTTCACAATTGCCTGTTCTTGTATACCGTTAGCCTGAACCTCAAGAAAAAAATCATCTTTAAAAATATCTTTGTATTCTTCAGCGGCGGTAATGGCTGCCTGAACATTGCCGGAAAGCAGTTTAGCCGGGATCTCACCATGCAAACACGCGGATAAGGCAATCAGTCCCTGTCTGTGCCCGTCAAGAATTTTCTTGTCTATCCTTGGTTTACCATAAAAACCATCTGTGTATGCTATGCTTATTAGTTTTAAAAGATTTTTATAACCGGTTTGATCCTTTGCAAGAAGAACGATATGATATTGCTCTGTTTTTTGATTTTTATTATCAATACTTCCATTGATAATGTATGCTTCAACGCCTATTATAGGCTTTATACCCTCGCTCCGCATCTTGGTGTAAAAATCAACCGCACCAAACATGTTTCCATGATCGGTCATTGCAACGGCAGGCATGTTGTATGCTTTAAGCCTCTGTGCAAGCCTATCTATATGTATAGCACCATCAAGCAAGCTGTATTTAGTATGAAGATGCAGATGTACAAAGTTATACGCTCCCATCGGTTACTCCCATTCTATAGTTCCGGGAGGCTTTGAACTTATATCATAGACAACTCTATTTATCCCATTAACCTCTCCAATGATCCTTGAAGATAATCTATCCATCAACTCATAAGGCAGCCTCGCCCAATCAGCAGTCATTCCGTCTTCGCTTTTAACAGCCCTTATCGCTATTACATGCTCATAAGTCCTTTCATCTCCCATTATGCCTACCGTTCTTACCGGTAAAAGAACAGCAAAATACTGCCATAGGTCTTGCGATATCTGATACTTGCCTATTTCTTCCCTTACGATACTGTCCGCTTTTTTAAGCATATTTAACCGCTCTTTTTTTATCTCTCCTATAACTCTTATACTCAAGCCGGGTCCCGGGAAAGGTTGTCTGTTAAGTATATATTCGGGCACATGGATCAGCCTTCCAATCTTTCTTACTTCATCTTTAAATAAAAGCCTGAATGGCTCAAGCACTTTAAGATGCATCTTTTTTGGCAAACCGCCGACATTATGATGGCTTTTTATAACCTGTGATGGCCCTATGTGAGGATTACTTTCTATTACATCTGGGTATAGTGTACCCTGCAAAAGCCATTTTATATGCTTATCCGTTATCTGCTTTTCAAACACATCAATAAATGACTTTCCTATAATCTTTCTCTTTTTCTCTGGTTCAACAACACCCTTTAATTTTTTTAAAAACATGTCCGAAGCATCCACGTACTTAACATTAAGCCCCATATTCGTTAAGGTATTAAACACCTCTTCAGGCTCATTTTCTCTTAATAATCCGTTATTTATAAATACGAGTTTTAGCTTATCTCCTATTGCTCTATAGGTTATAAATGCTGCAACAGTTGAATCAACGCCGCCGCTAATAGCGCCTATAACACTGTCATTCCCGATGCGGTTTTTTATATCAATAACGGAATTCTCTACAAAAGCACCTATATCCCATTTCCCTGTTACATTGCAGTGCCTTGCAAAATTATTTAATATCTTTATCCCTTCTTCAGTATGTGAAACCTCCGGGTGAAATTGTAACCCTATGATCTGTTTTGATTGATTCTGAAAACCTGCTATCGGTGAGTTTGCAGATGACGCAATAACACTGAAGCCCTCCGGCACCTCCTCTATTCGATCAGAATGACTCATCCATACTGTATGCCTATGTGTATGCTCCATACCGTCAAATAATGGTGATATAGGATCGATCTTTATCTCGGCTCTCCCATACTCCCTTTGTTTTGATTTTTGTACCTTACCTCCAAACTTCTGCGTAACATATTGCATACCGTAACATATGCCAAGTATAGGTACTCCAATCTTGAATATACCATCATCAGGCTTTGGTGCATCTTTTTGATAAACACTGTACGGACTGCCTGATAAAATTATACCTTTTGTATCCAGCTGCTTTATCTTTTCGATAGGTGCGTTGTAAGGCAGTATCTCAGAATAAACCGAAAGCTCTCTTAATCTCCTTGATATAAGGAGGGTATACTGGGAACCAAAATCAAGAATAACTATAGTATCAACCATATTAAATCAATTAAAGATCGAGCCTGTAATTGGGAGCCTCTTTTGATATGGTTATATCGTGAACATGGCTTTCTTTAAAACCTGCGGGTGTTATTTTGACAAATTTTGCTTTTTGCTTTAACTCTTCTATATTCTTTGCACCAACGTATCCCATACCGGCACGCAAGCCGCCTGATAATTGGTATATTACACCTGAGATTGAGCCCTTGTACGGGACTCTGCCTTCTATGCCCTCGGGAACGAATTTAGATTCATCTTCAATATGGTCCTGATTATACCTGTCTTTTGAACCCGCCTTCATTGCTTCTAGAGAGCCCATACCTCTGTAAACCTTGTACGTGCGTCCGCCAAAGAATACAAGCTCCCCGGGGCTTTCATCGGTTCCTGCAAAAAGGTTTCCGAGCATTACTGTATCAGCACCCGCTGCAATCGCCTTTGTTATATCACCTGAGAACTTGACTCCGCCGTCAGCGATTAAAGGCACACCCGCCTTTGATGTTACCTTATGCACGTTAAATATGGCGCTCATCTGTGGTACACCGACACCTGCTACAATTCTGGTTGTACATATGGAACCTGGGCCCACACCTACTTTTATCCCGTCAGCGCCTGCCTCGAGCAATGCCTTGGCACCGTCCGATGTCGCCACATTACCAACTATAATATCAATATTGGTATACAATTTTTTTATCTCTCTTAGAAAATCAATAACTCCTTTTGAATGCCCGTGTGCAGTATCTATAACAAGGCAGTCAACGCCTGCTTTTACAAGGGCATCGGCCCGCTCAAACCTGTCATGGGATATACCGATTGCAGCACCGACAATAAGTTTGCCGTACTTATCCCTGGTTGCATTAGGGAATCTTATGCTCTTCTCGATATCCTTAACAGTTATAAGTCCTTTTAATTCTCCTTTACCGTTAACAACGAGCAGCTTCTCTATTTTATGCTTATATAAAAGCTTTTTTGCCTCCTCACGCGTAACATCCTCGTTTGCTGTGATAAGGTTTTTCTTTGTCATTAACTCGCTTATGGGTTTTTCAAGGTCATCCTCAAATCTCATATCTCTGTTTGTAAGGATGCCAACGAGCTTCTGTTTTTTCACAATGGGTAAACCGGAAATACTGTACTTGCGCATTAATATAACAGCCTCTTTCAACTTGCGATCCGGCGGCATATTAATAGGGTCGTTGATTATATAGCTTTCGTACTTTTTTACCTTGTGAACCTCTTCCGCCTGCCTCTTTGCAGATAGATTTTTGTGTATAATGCCTATTCCGCCTTCCTGCGCCATCGTTATGGCTGTGGCTGATTCCGTAACAGTATCCATTGCTGCACTTACGAATGGAATCTTAAGACTCTGGTGCCTTGACAGTCTTGTATTAATAGCAACATCTTTAGGTATAACCTTTGATTCTCCGGGTAGAAGTAACAGATCATCAAATGTATAACCATCCATAACGTAAGGTGCATTTTCTGTCATTGATTCGTCCTTAAAATAATATACCTTTACTCTTCATTAAATACGCCCTCCATCCCTTTCGGATCACCCAATATACCTGCAATATGCTTGGTTATACTTAGCAATATTTGATACGCTGCGTGGATATTGTCATTTACAAATCTATTAAAATTATCCCTTGTTATCACTATAACTTCCAATGGCTCTCTTGCCCTTACCGTGACAAACCGTTTTGTCTCAAGGATCAGTGAAAGCATACCAAACGCATCACCTTTCTCAAGATTACCAATAATATTCTCTCTGCCATTATTCGTTTTCTTTAAAACATCAACGCTTCCTGATAAAATAATAAACATCGCATCGGAAATCATGTCCTCCACAAATACGGGCACGCCTGCAGGGATATTTCTCTTTTGAGCTATACTTACAAGCAGATTTACAACCCTTTCATCCGTATCTTTAAAAATATTGCCTATCTTTAAATCGTTAACTGTAACCATAAAATATGTTTACATAAGCCTAAAAAATAAGCAAGTTATTATACCTTCAAGCCCATATAATGCCTTGCATATTCAACGTACCGTTTTGCCGAGTTTACTATGTACTCAATATCTTCTTGATTCAGGTCCCTTTTTATCTGAGCCGGCACCCCGGCAACGAGTGTCTGCGGCGGCACTATCATTCCTTCTTTTACAACGCTCCCGGCGGCAACTATCGACTCCTCTCCAACAATAGTCCCATCAAGCAAAACAGCGCCCATACCTATAAGACATCTGCTTTTTATTCTGCATCCATGCACTAAAGCTCTGTGGCCGATAGTAACATCATCCCCTATAAACAAAGGATATCTCTCATGAGTTACATGCAGCATGCATAGATCTTGTATATTTGACCCTCTGCCTATTCTTATATAGTTTTCATCCCCTCTTACAACAGAACCAAACCATATCGAGCTATCTTCACCAATAACAACATCACCTATGATCACGGTGTTATGGGACATATAAACATTTTGGGCTATTTGCGGTATTCTTCCATTATGTTCTATTCTCATTTTTTTTACCTTGACTAATACCTATCATAAGTTTATGCATACTGTAAACTATAAAGGAGAAACCATGTACAAATACATTATGACTATAATAACAGCAACTATTGTATTTCTGCCCCACAAGGTGTTCTCGGATCAGGGACAGATATCTTTATCACTAAATCCCGGTTTTACCATATTTACTAAAAACCAAACATACGATTTTAACAATGGACCTAAATTCGATATTGCAATTGGGTATGATGCCTCCGATGAATCGAATGTAAACTTTGATATGGGGATTAACAGGTTTCAGAATAATGTAGACAATAATCTTTTGATGAATCTCATTTATACAGGTATAAACCTAAAGCAATACCTGAATGGCGGCATCGAAAAAGGTTATTTTACAGGCGGTTTAAACTTTGTTTATGCAAATTTTTCAGGTACTCCATCTCTAACGCCAAAACCAGCGCATGACATGGGTGTTCTATTAAATGCCGGTGTTGGCATAGACGTAATGGCTTCATCAAGTTTTTTTTTCGGGCCCCTTCTCAAGTACGAAGGAGTGATTCTTCAAAAAACTTACCTGAGCCTTTTAAGTTTTCAGATAGATGCTGGATTCTTGTTCTAAAGTAGACCTATCATCCCGGGTAAAGCAGTGTCGAGCTGCAGGCGCTGGTTTTAAACCATTTTTTTTACCCTTATATTGCATTTCTGGGTTAATCTTATAGCTTAATAAGCTTCCATTTACCCTTCTTTATGCCGATCAACATAAAGACACTTAACAGGAATATATAAGTATCAGCGGCAAGCCACAGCCCTATTATATTAAGCTTCAGAAGCACACCGAGAATGTATGATAAAGGGACAAACAATAGCCAGTGTAATGTTACATCAACAGCCATGACATACTTTGTGTATCCTGCGCCAAACAAGGACTGACTGCCGATTAAACCAACGGCTTCAAAGATTAATGCAGAGCTATAGATGAACAAACCTTTTGAACCTGCTATAATAACTAAATTGGAATCAGTGAATAATCCCATTATAGTAGAGGGGAATGCCATGAATATCAGTGCTATTAAAGCCATGATCAGTACGCCGAGCTTTATTGAATCTATTGCATATCTCTCTGCTTCATCGGGGTTATTCGCACCAAGACTCTGTCCAACCATTGTGGCAGCAGCAGTACCAAATCCGAGTAAAGGTAAAAATGTCATAGATGCAACCTGTGTTAAAATAGCAGTTGCGGCCTGTGTTACAACGTCTATCTTTCCCGATATAACAATAAATGCCTCAAAACCAAGTGTTGTAAGTAATGCAGCTATGGCTGCGGGATAGCTTACTCTTATAATCTCTTTCAAAACGGACCTGTCTGTTCTCCAGGATGCATATATCTTAAATATCCTGTAAGGCTTTTTTATGCTGTAAAAAACGATTGCAGCAACACCTACAAACGAACTTATTGTTGCCGATATGCCGGCACCTTCAACACCGAGTCTCGGGAATCCAAAGTGTCCAAGTATGAGCCCGTATGACAGTACAATATTCACAACATTCATAATAATAGAGACGTACATGTAAACCCATGTTCTGCCCAGTGCATCAAAAAAGGCTTTATAAACAACTATCACAAGAAACGGCAAAAGGCCGATAAACCGGTATCTTATGAATTTTGCCCCTTCAATCGCGACCAATCTGTTATGCGTTAGAAGTATAAATAAAGGCTTTGCTATAGTATATCCTATAAAACCTATCATGGTGCCGAGAACAACTGCCATAATAATACCAGCAAAAAGCACCCTGCCCGCTTTTTCATACTGCTTTTCTGCAAATCTACGGGTTACAAGGCTCAATATGCCTACCGATATCGCATTCAATGCACCGCCAAATACCCATAACGTAATTATCCCAAGCCCGAGCGCTGCAAGCCCTATTTTTGCATCCGCTCCGAGCCTGCCAACCATAGCAACATCAAATAAGTTGATAAACGTCTGGGTTAGCATACCAATCATAACCGGCGTTGCCAGTCTTATAATCGTTGGGTAAGAACGTTTCACTGTATAGGTGCCCCAATGAAGAAATAGAAAGAAGATGAAGGGAATGCGTTCAATGCATAAGCATAGCCGAAAGAAAATCTAACATTATAAAGATATGCAATGTACGTATCAATATGCAGTTCCATACCATAAGATGTAATAGTTTTTATAGTGTTCGTACCTATATCCGCATAAGGTGCAAGAGAGACCTTATCGAAATAAACCGGCAATGTGTTGATACCTCTATCAATAATTGCAACAGGGTATCTGTATTCAATGGTCAATGAAAGGGCTTTGTCCCCCGTTAATATGCCCGCCGGATAACCCCTTATCGGTACTGCTGAGAGGTTTTGATTGGCAAGCAGTGACGGCAGACCACCTATAGAAAGCAGCTGGCTGCCTTTTGAAGGACCTGCAACAAAATCATAAATGCCTCTAAAATATATCACATGGTTTGCGCCTAAACCAGGTAGGTATGCACGCAATTGCGAATAAAACTGCGTAAGTTCAAGATCGCTTCCGAGAGCAGATAGATCCCTTTCCAATGACGTATTAAAATAAACCCCGTTTTCTCTGCTTATGGATGTATCAAATACGTACGTTGTATCGATAGCATAGGTTGCTGTAAACCCGCTTAACTTACCAGTGAACGGCGCATTTGAGACGTAAGCAGGGAGATGCGTTAATGAACTTATAAGCGCGTAGTCATAGCCGATACCAATAGATTGGCGGTATCTGAAATTGTTTATAGGATATGATATGTCAAGTTCTGCATTGCTCTTTTGCAGAACGTATGAATGTGTTGTATTGGATGCCGGCTCTGTGTACGTTTCAGCAATGTACGGTATAATGCCTCCATTAATCCCGATTTGAGGCGGGTACGCGTCATTTGTATAAGAAGCAAAAAAACCGGGGCTTGATTTACCGTTTTGATAACCCGTGTAATCGGCAAGCAGATAATAGTTATGATAACCAAGCAGATCGGAGCCCTGTGTGTATACACCAACCGAATAGGCGTCAGGATCAAGTGTTACTGCCGGCAGCCACCATGTCGGTCTGAGTGTATCCCATGGTGAATACTTTGTAATAGCTGCTTTTGTATGTTTGCAAGATTTAACCTGCCGGACAAGAAATTCTCTCTGTCTATTCAAAGTCCTGAATGTGGATGGAGAAAAAGGCATTTCATACACGTTAAAGCCCGTTTTATCATACTGGACAAAGGCAAGCATTTTATCATCAGGGGATACCTGCGATTCATAAGCACCGCCGATCACATTTGTTATCATGTAAATGGTTTTATCCGTAATAGAATAAGCATACAGGTTTGCTATACCCGTTCTATCCGATGAAAACATTACAAATCTATTATCCCTTGACCACGCAGGGAACAGGTTGAGATGCGTATCAGCTACAACCGTAGTAAGGAATTCGCCTTGCTTATTCAGGATCTTTATATCCGTTTCTCCATCATTATATTTGACCGTAACAGCTATATCATTACCATCATAAGACCATCTTGGGTCAAGGAATTGGGCTGATCCCTTAATCATTGCGATTGTTTTTACAGAGCCGGGATCCGTAAGACGGTAGATCATGAGCGAAGATACTGTTGAGGTGTTTGAGACAAAAACAACCTTACTGCAGTTGTATGATACATCAGGACCCCTTACTCTTAAACCATGGGTGAGCTGTTTTGTACGATTTGTTTTCAGGTTTAGTTCATACAGATCGCTGTAAAGATAAAAGTTTTTGAAATAGTCTTCCTGCGAGAAGAATAGCCTTTGATTACATGCTGAATTTGTATGATTGCTGTTCCTTAAGGTTACCCGTTTTGTTTTTCCTGTTTTTAAGGATTTGTAAAAAATAGCCATATTGGTCATGCCGTTATAAGATGTGTAAAATATGCCCTTGCCCTTGTTATCCCATACAGGACTTCTTGTGTCTGCACCAATAAATGTGAGCTGCTTTGACGGCGTCGGTCCTGAAAACAAAAATGATATATACTCAAGCATCGCCTGCTTTCTTAAGTGAACCTGCCATTCGCGCCATAATGTAATAAAGGATTCATCTTTGAATGCGTGCTTTGAAGATGTCTCAATAAAAAAGGGCAGGTACGTGTATTCTTTTGAATACTCTGCAAGTGCTGCTGCCCCATACCGTTCTCCGATATACTGAAGGAATTTACCGCCGTATAGATAAGGGTACTCTCCATAAGGCCATTTGCTCGGGATCCCGTCACCCCTATCTATAGGAGGCAACGTATTTGTAAGCGCCTGCATTCTTAAAATTGTATTGTAATAGCTGCCGTTATCCCTGCCGGCCTGAGTGAGTGTAGATTCATTGTAAACGGCATAACCTTCAATGATCCAATCGGGTTCAAGAAAATTTGTAAACAATACTCTTCCAAAGATATCATTCAAAAATCCAAAAAATCCCCTTGACTGATCGAGATGCAGTATGTGTGTGTACTCATGGACAAAGATCATCTTTAGCCAGTAATCATAATTGATGATGCTTGTATACGCGTCAGGAGGTACTGCGTATATGATTATGTGATCATAATAGTACGGCGTGGTTTCACCATTTGTAGAGTCGGTAGAATTTGTAAGCAGGATATAAGTCTTTCTTTGGGGTACCCAGTTCATACGAGAGGTCATTTTTCTATAATAAGATTCTGCAATATTCATAAGCTTTTGAGCAATATCCAGCTCCGATGGAGTGAATATGATTGAAAAATGTTTAGACTGTATTGTTTTCCATGTTTGGTCTGGTGGGGCGTATCCAAACCCATACGAGACTGCTATGCTGGTCAAAATTAACACGGGAACAAACAATAAAAGACATACTTTATATTTCATATAGAAAGGTAGATTGCATAAAAAACATTAACTGACAATGATCATAAGCACATTCCGCTGAATAAAGGCATTTTATGGAACAGGTGAAAATGCGGACAAAACTCAGAATCGGGCTGCAATCCCTGTTTATGCGATGGTATCATTTATAGTATAGAAAAGCATCCGGTTTCTTTATAATTTTAACAAAACACTTGACAGTTTAATAAAATGTTTAATAATCAACACCAGGTGTTATTTTTTAAACACAGGGTAAATGTGATGAAAAGGATAGATATGCATGGCAATAAAACAGATAGGAAAGATGAAGTTTTAAAGATTTCAACAGATGTTTATAACAATGATAATGTGCCTGTCCAAAAAAAAAGATTTATAGAACCGGAGCTGCGCGAGTATCCGTCTTTAACAGAGATCACTCTATTATCGGCACCAGGGACTTCAGGAACATTTTTTAAAACATTTAAATAGAATGAGTTAGGCATAGCGTAAGCTGTATTTTATCTTACGCGTGTATTTCGGACCGGACTTAACTGTCTTAACCATAGTCTTCCGCCTTCGGCATTTCAGTTTTATAATAACCTTCTTATTGTATTTTTTTGCTTGATTTCATTTTTATTTTATCCATTGCTAATAATATGTTATAGGGTAATAGGAGTTTATGCTTATGAAACATATATTTGTTGCCCCTTCATTGCTGGCATGTGATTTCTCAAGGCTTAAAGAAGAGATAAAAGCTGTAGAAAGAGCAGGCGCAGATATGCTGCATATAGATGTAATGGATGGCAGGTTTGTTCCAAATATAACGGTGGGACAACCTGTTGTTAGCTCTATAAAAAGGATTACAGCCCTGCCGCTTGATGTCCATCTTATGATACTTGAGCCAATGGATCATATAAAGAGTTTTATCGATTCGGGTGCTGATATAATAACAATACACTGGGAGGCTTGTAACCATATACATAAGGCTATAGGGATGATAAGAGATTATGGTGCAAAGCCGGGTGTGTCGTTAAACCCGGCAACGCCTGTCAGCATGTTGAAAAATATTCTTGAGGAGTTATACCTTGCTATTATCATGACTGTTAATCCCGGATTCGGGGGACAGAAATTCATCAGTTCAGCATTGAATAAAATTAAAGAGCTGTCTGAGATAAAAAAGAATACCCATACAAATGTACTTATAGAGGTAGATGGAGGCATTAGCCCGGGGAATGCCGGGATCGTTACAGATGCAGGGGCTGATATCCTTGTTGCAGGCACTTCGATATTCGGGGCAAAAGATTATCGATCTGCGATCCTATCAATGAAAGGTGTTAAGGTAAAACATCCGAGATGAAAGAAAAGGGACTATTCATTACATTTGAAGGCATTGACGGATCTGGAAAGACAACGCAGCTTGAGTTGTTGTATGAAAAACTGCTGGCGATGAATAAGCCGGTTATAAGACTTAGAGAACCTGGGTCCACAGAACTCGGAGAAAAAATAAGAAATGTTATTTCGGATAAATATATAGAGATATCGGATTATGCGGAGTTGTTATTGTTTTTTGCGAGCAGGGTTCAATTGATAAAAGAAAGTATAACTCCTGCACTTGAAGAGGGTAAAATAGTTTTATGTGATAGATTTAATGATGCAACCATAGCTTATCAGAGTTATGGCAGGGGCTTACCTCTGGATATCGCATCAACACTTGAAAAACTTTTTATTCTCCCGTTAAAACCGGATGTAACCTTCCTGCTTGATTGCCGGTATGAAACGGCAGTTAAAAGAATGAGCTCAAGGGCAAATCAGACCCGGATTGAACTACTCGATAAAACCTTTTTTAAAAAGGTAAAAAACGGATACCTTGAACTTGCAAAGAATGAGCCGGAACGGTTCGTGGTAATTAATGCGGATGAAGATATTATGTCAATCCATGAAAACAAGATAATGTTTTTTTTAAAGGACAAAGGTTATGTCTCTGCTTGATATAAAAGGACAGCAAAGGGCTATAACAATAATAAAACAGTTTATAATTAATAACACCGTAAACAGCTCATTCCTCCTGTACGGAAACAAAGGTGTGGGCAAGCATTTAACAGCATTGAATATAGCCAAAACTTTAAACTGCGAAGACAATAAAGATAAATGGTTGTCGGATGATACATGCATGAGCTGTAGAAAGATAGATGGTTCAAAGCACACCGATGTGGTTGAATTAAAACTCCCCTTAAGTGATGGTGAGAAACAGGTGGATACCATAAGAAATATCATTGAATGGCTTAATGCCCCATTGTTCGAAGGTAAACACAAGACGCTCATCATGGATGACGCATCGGAACTAAACTTACATTCTCAGAATGCGATATTAAAAACGCTCGAAGAGCCGCCAGCATGGGCAACAATAATTTTGATAACAAACTCTTACACAAAGCTTCTGCCAACCGTTCTGTCAAGATTGATAAAGGTTGGATTCAATAGATTGTCTGTTGATGTTATTAAAAGCATACTTCAGCTTATCACAACACTTAAAGAAGATGAGCTGAATTATGTAAGCCTTTTGTCAAACGGGGGCATCAAATATCTTAGCTATAAAGATGCGGAAAAGAATGTAAAGGATATGATAAACACCTTATCAAACATTGTCGATACCAGCTCCATAATACAATTTGCAGAGAAGTTTAAATCACAGGCATGGAAGGCCAGGTTTCAAGAACTTATGCAAATCATGTTATCAATCTTACTTGATGCAATAATAATCGATAAAAATCCATCAATCATAAGGAACATTAATTTTGTAAATGAAGTAGGCATTATTGCAAAAAGATTTGATAGGGAATGCCTCATAGATACAGCTTTATCTCTTGAGCAGGCAAGGCTTGCTTATGAGATTAATGTAAATCCTCAGATGATTATGGAAAATATTTTATTTGGACTTATAGGAGAAGAGCATGACAATTAAGAGGATTACGAGGATACAATCCGTGCTTACGCTTGAAGAGCATAGTTATGATGCCTCTGATTTTAAACTATCAAAGACGCAAAAGGTTATAATAGAGATATCGGATGGTCTGGCTATAGGCCGGATAGTTGTGGAACCTTATACGGAGGACATCCCCGATACAGAGATCAAGGCATTGTTAAAGGTTGTAAGGCCATTCACGATAGAAGATCTGGAACGGGAACAGATCCTTATTCAGAGGGCAAGGGAAGCAAAAATATACTGTCAGGACAAAGCAAGAGAAATGAATCTTGATATGACAATAATAGAGGGTAGGTTTAATTTTGACGGTTCCAATATTATTCTGTACTTTGTTGCAGAATCAAGGGTTGATTTCAGAGATTTGATCAAGGATCTTGCAAAAAGGTTTCATACGCATATAGAGATGAAACAGATAGGTGCAAGGGATAGGGCAAAGATGCTCGGAGGCATGGGATCGTGCGGCAGAGAGTTATGCTGCAGCACATTCCTAAAAGGTTTTACATCCGTAACAATAAAACATGTGAGACCACAGGGCTTACCCCTGGTTCCACAGAAGCTTTCCGGTGTTTGCGGTAAACTCATGTGCTGTCTTACATACGAATACGATTTTTATGTGCATGCAATCGAGAACTTGCCTAAACTCAACAAAAAGGTTTCTACCACTCTCGGTAACGGCGAAGTAATTGGTTATGATGTTTTTAAAATGGAAGTTATTGTTAAACTGGAAAACGGTGAACAGGTAAAATTAAAAAATGAAGAAGTAAAGAGTAAAAGCCTATTTTTATAAAAAGCAAACCCCGTTAGAGAAGTTCGTTCTCTAACTGTTTGCGGTGACGGTGGCTTTCTCTAACATGCTAAAGGAGAAGATTTGATGGATAAAGGATCACATTTTTATATAACAACACCGATATACTATGTGAATGATGTTCCGCATATAGGACATGCCTATACAACAATAGCAGCGGATGTCCTTGCAAGATACCGGAGACTGCGCGGAGATGAGGTTTTATTCCTGACCGGTACCGATGAGCACGGCAAAAAGATACAACGATCGGCAGAACAAAGAGCTATAACACCTCAGGAACTCGCGGATGATGTTGTAATAAAATTTAAAGACGCGTGGAAACTATTGAACATCAGCAATGATGACTTTATTCGCACAACAGAAAAAAGGCACATAGAGGTTGTACAGGAAATATGGAAAAGGCTCAAAGCAAAAGGTGACATATATCATGGTTTTTATGAAGACTGGTATTGTGTTCCATGCGAATCGTACTGGACGGAAAAAGAACTTATCAATGGGAAATGTCCAACCTGCGGAAGGGAGATGGAAAGGGTTAAAGAGGAGAGTTATTTCTTTAAACTCTCAAAGTATCAGGAGCCATTATTAAAATACATCCAATCAAACGATAAGTTTATACTCCCTCTGTCAAGACGTAATGAGATTATAAGCTTTGTTAAATCCGGGTTAAGGGATCTGAGTATAACAAGAATAGGTTTTGATTGGGGCGTAAAAGTCCCCGACGATACAAGGCATGTTATATACGTTTGGTTTGATGCACTCATAAACTATCTCACAGGAGCAGGCTTCCTTCATGATGAAGAAAAATTTAAAAAATTCTGGCCTGCGGATGTCCATATAGTAGGTAAAGATATCGTAAAGTTCCATGCTGTTTACTGGCCCGCATTTTTAATGTCGGCGGGGTTAGCATTGCCAAAACAAATATTCGCACACGGCTGGTGGACTATTGAAGGAATGAAGATGAGCAAATCTACCGGCAAAGTTATCTCACCCGCTCTGCTTGTGAACGAATACGGCGTAGAACCGACACGGTATTTTCTGATGCGAGAAGTGCCGTTTGGCCTTGACGGCGACTTCTCGAGTAATACAATGCTTACCCGCATAAATAGTGAACTTGCCAATGATCTTGGTAACCTGCTTTCCAGGACGACCGGCATGGTTACAAGATTTGCGCAGGGTATAATACCTGAACCTTCTAATGAGGATGAGCTTGACCTGGAACTAAAACAAAAATCTTTATGGCTTTTTGAAGAATATAAAAAGGCAATGTCTGACCTTGAATTTCATACGGCACTTATAGATATCTGGGAGTTTATTGCAAGTGCCAATAGATACGTTGATAGAACAAAACCATGGCAAGAAGCCAAATCCGGGAATGGGGATACACTTTCAACGAGACTTTACAATATAGTTGAGGCAACCCGTATTGTTGCTGTTTACCTTATGCCCTTCATGCCGGAGACAGCAAAAAAAATACTGAGTACCCTATCTCAAGATATCGAAGGCCGTAATATGGATTACCTTGTAAAATGGGGGTATACAAAGTCTGGGACCGGCATCCGGATGGCCCTGCCCTTGTTTGAAAAAGTATCTGTAGTCTCGCCGGCAAAAGAGCAAAAAATAGAACAAAAAGGGCATGAAGAAGCTAAAAAGCCTGTTGAGCAAATCCCAATTGATACCTTTAAAAAAATAGAATTAAAGACTGGTATAATAATGAGTGCCGAAAGAGTAAAGGGCTCTGAAAAACTGATAAGGCTTGAAGTTAATATTGGTGAGCCGAGGATCATTGTTGCGGGTATAGGCAAGTCTTATAAACCGGAGGAACTCATCGGTAAAAAGATCGCTGTTGTCGCAAATCTTGAACCCGCTAAGCTTTTTGGCATTCAATCAAACGGCATGCTGCTTGCGGCCGGTGATTCAGAACACTTAACATTATTAACATTCGATAGGGAAGTATCTCCAGGCACAAGAATCAAGTAAACCCAAAAATGCAGGATTAAAGCCTGTTTGTCTGTTCCCATCCGGCGTAACCGGTGCGTATGTAATACACATTGTAAGAAACAGTCTTGCTCAGTATAGCCAATCGAGCATTTTTAACTGGCAAAAGGGTTTATGACATTGATATTTTCTTGAACAGTTGTCTTTTGTTGTGGTTTGTGAATATTTTATTGAAAAGGGTGTTGTTTTTTAGGCGTAAGTACATTTTAATTACATTAAAAGAGAAAAAAATGAAAATAAACCTTGTGTCAAAAGGCAACTCAAAAGGAATAAGAATCCTGCAAGTGTGCTAAAACAATGCAACATGTCTGCCGGGCTGGAGCTTTAAGTCAAGAAGGATAGAATAATTCTTATGCCCGCTACAGAAGTTCCGAGAAAAGGATGGGATAAGGCATTTAAGGAAATGCACAAAAATAAAGAAGATATACAATTACTTGATGAAAAAGTAGACATGGAAAACTGGGAATGGAAATAAGACAGTACGAAGTCTATCTTATTAATCTTGATCCTACTATCGGCCACGAAATACAAAAAAAAGACCGTGCGTGATAATCTCTCCGGATGAAATGAACAGAAATATTCAGACTGTCATTATAGCACCCATTACAACAAAATCTCACGATTACCCCAGCAGACTTAAAGTAAGATTTCAGGGCAAAAACGGATGGGTTGTTTTAGATCAAATAAGGACAGTGGATGAAAACAGGCTGTTAAAAAGACTTGGAACGATAAAAGACAATGAAATAAACAAAATTAAAAGCCTGATAAAAGAAATGTTGGTGGATTAAAATGGTGTCCAATAAAGGGTCGTTTTCTTAAAAGACTATCTGATGTTTTTGGGGTATCTGTATGTTGTTGAAGAAAGCATGCCCACCGAATTATCGCCCATGCCGGGCACTCCAATTAAAAAGGGCGGGGAAAACCCCGCCCTGATTCTTTAACTCTATTACCATTTAGCTCATACCTAAAAGTTTCCGCCGCCCGGGAATTGAGGGCCTATGTACGGGAAGTATTGAGGTCCTGTTGTTATACCCTTTAATTCGGTTACATTACCACTGCCATAATTCGCAACCCAGACATTGCCGGATGCGTCTATCGCTATACCCATGGGATTGGAGCCTACGGCATACGTTCCTTTTGTAGTGCCTGTAGGGCTTAATTCGGTTACATTTTTACTATTACTATTCACAACCCAGACATTGCCGGATGCGTCTATCGCTATACCCATGGGTGAGGTACCTACATTATACGTTCCTAATGTGACGCCCGTAGGGCTTAATGCGGTTACAGTATTATAAACTACATTCGCAACCCAGAGATTGCCCGATGGATCTATCGCTATGCCATAGTGATAATTGTCTGAATTGCCTACATTATACGTTTTTAATGTAGTACCGGTAAAGCTTAATTCAGTTACAGTATTACTACCTTTATTCGCAACCCAGACATCGCCGGATGCGTCAATCGCTATGACATCGGGATTGCCACCGACGGTAACCGTGGTAATGGTAGTGCCCGTAGGGCTTAATTCGGTTACATTATTACTATTACTATTCACAACCCAGACATTGCCGGATGCGTCTATGGCTATACCCATGGGATAGGCACCGACGGTAACAGTGGTCATGGTAGTGCCTGTAGGGCTTAATTCGGTTACAGTACTATCATACCAATTCGTAACCCAGACATCGCCGGATGCGTCTATCGCTATGCCTTCGGGATTGAAGCCTACATGATACGTTCCTTTTGTAGCGCCCGTAGGGCTTAATTCGGTTACAGTACTATCAGCGTAATTCGTAACCCAGACATTGCCGGATGCGTCTATCGCTATACTATATGGGTATAATCCTACAGCATACGTAGACGTGACGAGCTTACTCCCTTTTACCTGGTTTGAATATCCACTCTCTGCGGCATTGTTCTGTGCGCTAACAACAAAGTAATAAGGTGTGCTGTTTGTTATACCGGTTACCGTATAGGCTGTTGTTGTGGTTGTTCCTACTGCCATATAAGGTCCTCCGGAAACCGCTGATTCATAAATAGTGTAGCTTGTAGCTCCTGTTGAAGCATTCCATGCAAGCAGAATGCTTGATATCCTTGATAATGCTGTGAGGTCTGTAGGTGTTGAAGGAATGACGTCTAAGGTGCTTACACCTATTGTGCCGGTTACTTCGTATCCATAATTATCACTTACAGTAACCGTTATATACCCACCCGTATTATAGGTTGACGGTGCTATTACAGTGGCTGTTGTGCCATAACCTGTTATTGCCCATCCTGAAGAAGCCTCCCATATGTAATGCGGTATATTCCCTTGTGCATCATAGGTATTGACGACTGCTGTTATAACTCCGTTTGGTGATACCGGATTTGGTAACGCTGTTATACTATTTATCACCGGTGCACTATCACCCTGCGTGCTTAAGGCAATTACCCCAATTGCATACATTCCGTTAATGTCCGACACCTCTATTGTCGCCGTGCCGGTCATGCCGTAGCCAGACGGTGCTATTATGGTTGCTGTCTGACTATTTACACTGGATGGTGACACACTCCACAGGCTTGTTGCCGTCCACGTGTAGGTAAGGGCAAGGTTCTGAGCGCTCTGTGCAATGACAGTTGTTGTAACAGGACTTCCCGGTATTGCAGGTAATCCCGTAGCATTTAAGCTCTGAATTATCGGCATGGTTGGACCGGTTATACCCTGTGCACCTTGCGGACCTGTTGCTCCTGTTTTACCGTTCGAACCTGAACATCCTGCGATAAGCAGCAGGACAAACAATGAAAAGATAAAAAATGCTTTGATGGTGACTTTCATACAAACCTCCTTCTTAGTGTTACTGTTATCACCTTTATTCTTTGTTTGTAAAGAAAAACGAAGGCGACACGGCGGCGTGGAGATCCTCGAGGCTTACCGGTAGCACCCCGTTCAAGAAACGTCCCTTATTTGAACATGCCTCGCTGCCCGGTGTTTCAGAAGAAAAACGGCAATGGTAACCTTCGCATGATCTCAAGATCGCCCCTTCAAATCGATTTACCCGAAAAATGCAATAAGGAAGTTTTCTTATTCGCTCAATCCCGCGATCCACCTGATATCTATACGTTTCCTTATAGAAACGAGCTTTTAGTCCTCTGTATGTTTATATGCTATTACCCGGTATGGTTTCCTCATCGGATATTCGAAGAATACCTTTATTTGACGCGGCCTTTTCGCTCATTACATAAACTTCCTCATTTTCAAACGCATTTTTCGGGTTTATGGAATCTCTATTGTCAGGACGGCTGCCGTTGACTGTTTCTCGGTTCACTATCTTGAATAAGTCAAATAGTTAAAAAATCAAAACACTTTTTTAAATGTTAGACAGATTAATTGTGCCATGTACTAAAATATATTGTACCGTCGGGAGCTACTACGGGTGCTGTATTTGCAGTACCAACAACCGAAAACTGCCATTTTAATGTACCATTGGAATTAAAGGCATATAGTTTGTTAGCTAATACCATGTAGATAGTTCCATCAGCACTTACAACGGACGCACAGCCTTCGAACTGTGTCGTAGAGCTCCAGTTGAGACCACCGTAGGAGTTAATCGCATAGAGGATATTTTTATTCGGTACGGCATCGTATAAATCAACATAGATCGTCCCATCAGTTCCGGTTGCCGGAGGAGAACCAAAAACGATATAAGCTCCAAATTCATGAGTCCAATAAAATGAACCATACGGATTAAAAGCATAAAGGGTGTTGGCAACATTACCACTTAATATGATATAGACAGTCCCATTCGGAGCGATGATCGGGGGCGATGCGAAACCAATATAGTCTGTACCATTGAATATCGTAGAAGAAAATTGCAGTACACCGACTGATGAAAACGCATAAAGCATGTTATTGCCAGCCTCAATGTAAATAGTATCATTGATGCCGACAGCCGGTGCTGAGCTGAATGAATCGGTTGAATCGCTCCATTGAAGTGCACCAGTCGGACTGAGTGCGTAAAGGCTACCATTAACTGTTAAGAAGATAGTGCCATTGCTTCCTACAACGGGAGATGATAAAATAAAACCGTTTGTTACATAGGTCCATTGAAGTGCACCAGCTGAATTAAAATCACAAAGAGTTCCGGAACCATTGCAGGCGGCGTAGATTGTACCGTCAGTTCCTATTACAGGTGATGGACTGTTTTCACTTATATTTGATAATGGTACTTCCCAGACAACCGAACCGGTTGGGCTCATTGCATAAAGAAATGAGCTTTCTCGATTCCAAGTTCGCAAAGAAGAAGAGAAATAGATAGTGCCATCGAGACCAATGGCCGGTGAAGAGGGAGACATGTTTTTCGTAGTGTAATTCCATTTCAGTGTACCATTCGGGTTGATTGCATAAA